>NZ_JBICKA010000047.1:0-258414 GCF_043103635.1 Pseudomonas sp. yb_9
CGATCAGTCAGCCAGCCTTGGCCTGGGTATTGGCCACAGGTTTCTTGGTCGGTTCGGACTTGGCAGTCGCCTTCTTGGTCTCGGCAGGCTTGTGCGCAGGTTTGTGCGCCGGCGCATGCTTGGCCGGGGCCGCCTTGGTCGCTGCTGGCTTGGCAGCCGCCTCCTTGACCACAGGTGCAGGCGCAACCGGGGCCGGCGCGGCTTGTGGAGCTGGCGCGGGTGCCGGCGCCACTTCCTCAGCCTTGGCGATCGGCTCGGCCTTCACTTGCGGCTTGTCCGCCCCGCCAAACAGGCGCTTGAAGAAGCCCGGTTTGTCCTGCTTGGCCTCTTCGACCTTTTTCGGCTCCTCTTTCACTGGCGCCTTGTCAGCCTTGTCGGACAAACCACCGAACAGATTGGAGAAGAAACCGCCCTTGCTTTCCTTGGCGGCCACCGCACCGGCTGCCGCTGCCGCCGCAACCGGCGCCACTTTGGCCGGGTCGAACGACTTGCCGGCCAACAGGTCCTGCACTTGGCTGGCCGCACGCTGGCCGCTGCGCAGGGCACCTTCCAGGGTGCCAGGGTACAGGGCATCGGTATGCTCACCGGCAAAGGTGATGCGTTGCACCGGGCGCTCCCACAAGCGCCAGTACTTGCTGATCTGCCCCGGGCCATAAGCCAGGTAGGCGCCACCGGTGCCGGCGTCGGTGCTGTAGCGCTTGAGCTCGTAACCGGTAAACGCACCACGGGCCTGTGGGTAGAACGCATGCAGGCGGATCAGCACCTGGTCGACCATCTGCTTGTCGCCAAATGCCTGCAGCAAGCGGGCGTTGTCGCCGGACAGGTTGATCACCACATTGGCGCCGCCCTTGAGCGCAGGCTCGATCCACAGCATGCCGAGGCCGGCGTTACTGAAGATTTCGCCCGACATGCGTGCGCGGCTTTCCCACACCGGCTTCTTGAACTTGAGCATCAGCTGGTCGCGCCAGCCATAGTTGGTGCCCTTCAACGCTGCCAGGTGCTGGTTGTCCAGGCCCGGGGTCATCTGGATCTTGGCCAGGGCGCGCAGCGGCACGGCCATGACCAGGTAATCGGCCTGATAGCCGACGCTGCCGACTTTTACCGTTACCCCGTCCTTGTCCTGGACGATGGCGGTAACCGGCGAGCTGGTCTTGATGGTTTTCAGCTGTTTGACGAACGCCTGGGCCAGCACCGGGCTGCCACCTGGCAGGCGTGCGGCACGCAGGTCGCGGTCGCTGACGCCACGGTACACGCGGTTCTGCTGGGCGAAGTACAGCAGCGACAGGCGCGACGGCTCATCGTAGCGGGTACGAATCTGCTGGTTGACCAGCTGACGGGCCGTGGCCGGCAGCTGCAACTTGTCGAGCCAGGTAGAGACGTTGATCTGGTCGAGGGCAAACAATGTGCTGGTTGCCTGCGGGTTCAGCGGGTCGTCGATGGAGCGGGCCAGGTCGTCGAGGGTTTTCTCGTAGCGCTTGAGTGCTTCGGCGGTAGCCGGCTGCTTGGTGGCCAGGTCCGTGGCGCTGAAATACTCGCCGTCGATCAGGTAACCGGGGGTACGCACGAACTCCGGCGCCGGCAGTGTTTCAAGCTTGAAACGGTCCAGGTACTGATTAAGCACCGGCTGCGCCTTGGCGTTGCCGATCCATTCGCTGGTGGCCAGGCCCGAACGCCCGCCCATGCCCGATTTGGCTTCCAGCAGGGTCACCTGCCAGCCTTTGTTCTGCAGCTCGTAGGCTGCCGTCAGGCCTGCCAGGCCGCCACCCACCACGATTGCCGTAGGCGTCTTGTCCTTTGCCAGCGCGGCGCCGCTGGACACACCAATCAATACCAACGCGCACAGGCGCACCCAAGCAGCAGCCATGTCGGCGAACTCCGAGTCAGAGGTTACAGATACGGGAAGAGGCAGGAATGCCCCGAGAAATGCGTTAAGAATACGTCACCTCCGCCAACCCTGCCAGCGCAGTGACATCAAGTGCTTTTGGCAACTGACATTTTTGCCAGTAGTCATGTCACACGGCCGCAGGCGAAGCTGGCGAAGATGGCCAAAAGCCCCGCCAGGAGGGCATGCGCATGATCTTCGAGGAGCATTTCCAGCACGTCGAACGGCAGTTTCTGTGGCACAAGCAGACGCTTCATATGGCCTCCGGCCTGAGCATCCGCTCGAATAGCACCTCGTGGACCGGCTTTCATGAAGCGTTCAAGGGTGAAGATGGCACCGAGCTGGTGATCGGTGAGCACAGCGATGTGGAAATCGTCTTCGCCCAGGAAGTCGAGTGCCTGCGGCTGGAATACTATGTGGTCAGCGACTTTCTTTGCGACGACCTGCACATGTTGTTCAATACTGAAAGCGTTGACTACGACCTGATTGCCCCGATCCCACGCAACTTCTACTGGCTCACCGTGGAAGGCAGCGGCTTACGCGACTTGCGCCCCGGCCCCATTGCCACGCATCCCTACCATCAGGTGATCGACGGCCCGTTCCGCCGCCTGACCATCTCTACCTCCCAGGCCGGCACCGTACACATCCGGCGCCTCGAATGGACCGGCACTCACCGCCATTGAAAGGCAGCGGTTGTCCTGCCCTGCGGCTTTGCTTAGGCTTACGCGGTCGAACCACGCCGCAAAGCCAGGAGAAGCGCCCATGGGCCTCAATGATCAGTGGATGCAACGTGACCTCAAGGTCCTGTGGCACCCCTGCACCCAGATGAAAGACCACGAGCAGCTGCCGCTGATCCCGATCAAGCGCGGCGAAGGTGTGTGGCTGGAGGACTTCGAAGGCAAGCGCTACCTGGACGCGGTGAGCAGCTGGTGGGTCAACGTGTTCGGCCATGCCAACCGGCGCATCAACCAGCGCATCAAGGACCAGGTCGACCAGCTGGAACATGTGATTCTGGCCGGTTTCAGCCACCAGCCTGTGATCGAGCTGTCCGAGCGCCTGGTGGCCATGACCCCGGCCGGACTCGACCGGGTGTTCTATGCCGACAATGGCTCGTCGTGCATCGAAGTGGCGCTGAAGATGAGCTTCCACTACTGGCAAAACGTCGGCAAGCCAGGCAAGAAGCGCTTCGTTACCCTGACCAACAGCTACCACGGCGAAACCATTGCCGCCATGTCGGTGGGCGATGTGCCGCTGTTCACCGAAACCTACAAGGCGCTGCTGCTGGATACCCTCAAGGTGCCCAGCCCCGACTGCTACCTGCGCCCCGAGGGCATGAGCTGGGAAGAGCACTCGCGCAACATGTTCCAGGCCATGGAACAGACCCTGGCCGAGCACCACGCCTCCATCAGCGCCGTGATCGTCGAGCCGCTGATCCAGGGCGCTGGCGGCATGCGCATGTACCACCCGGTGTACCTCAAGCTGCTGCGTGAGGCCTGCGACCGCTACGACGTGCACCTGATCCACGACGAGATCGCCGTGGGCTTTGGCCGCACCGGCACGATGTTCGCGTGTGAACAGGCGGGCATCCGCCCAGACTTCCTGTGCCTGTCCAAGGCCCTGACCGGTGGTTACCTGCCGTTGGCCGCCTGCCTGACTACCGACAAGGTGTACCAGGCGTTCTACGACGACTACCCGACCCTGCGCGCATTCCTGCACTCGCACAGCTACACCGGCAACCCGCTGGCATGTGCTGCAGCGCTGGCCACCCTGGACATCTTTGAGCAGGACAACGTGATCGAGGCCAACAAGGCCTTGGCTACGCGCATGGCCAGCGCCACCGCGCACCTGGCCGATCATGCTCACGTTGCCGAAATTCGCCAGACCGGCATGGCCCTGGCCATCGAGATGGTCAAGGACAAGGCTGGCAAGGTTGCCTACCCTTGGCAGGAGCGGCGTGGCCTGAAGGTGTTCGAGCATGCCCTGACCCGCGGCGCCCTGCTGCGCCCTCTGGGCAGCGTGGTGTACTTCCTGCCGCCTTACGTGATCACACCCGAGCAGATCGACTTCCTGGCGGAAGTGGCCAGTGAAGGCATCGACATTGCTACCCGGGAAAGCGTCAGCGTTGCCGTGCCGGCCAACTTCCACCCCGACTTCCGCGACCCGGGCTAGGTCCGGCGGCCAACCACCAAACCCTGTGGGAGCGAGTTCACCCGCGAATGCGATAGTGGATCCAGCATCGCATTCGCGGGTAAACCCGCTCCCACAGGGTCACATGATCCTTTTTCGTTCGAGCTGATCCATGAGACTGTCCCGCTTCTTCATCGACGCCCCCCTGAGCCTTGGCGAGCACGACCTGCCCGAAGCCCAAGCCCACTACATCGGCCGCGTACTGCGCATGGCCCCCGGCGATGCCGTGCAGCTGTTCGACGGCAGCGGCCAGGAATACCTCGGCCAGTTGCTTGAAGTGGGCAAGAAAACCGTACGCGTCAGCCTCGACCGGGCCCTGCCCGGCCAGGCCGACTCGCCACTGCACGTGCACCTCGGCCAGGGCCTCTCCCGTGGCGAGCGTATGGACTGGGCGATCCAGAAGGCCACCGAACTGGGTGCCAACGAGATCACCCCGATCGTCAGCGAACGCTGCGAAGTGCGCCTGAAAGACGAACGCGCCGACAAGCGACTGGCCCACTGGCGCCAGGTGGCGATCAGCGCTTGCGAACAATGCGGCCGGTCGACCTTGCCCGTCATCCACCCACCGATCACGCTGGCCGAATGGCTGAACAGCACCAAAGCCGAGCTGAGACTGGTATTGCACCCGGTGGCCGAGCCGCTCACCAGCCACGAAAAGCCTGCGACCCTGGCCTTCCTGATCGGCCCCGAAGGCGGCCTGAGCGAGGCCGAAGTCGAACAGGCCAAGGCATCCGGCTTCCATGCCGCACGCCTCGGCCCAAGGGTACTGCGTACCGAAACTGCGCCCGTGGTGGCGCTGTCGGTGGCACAGCAACTGTGGGGCGATTTTTAATTAGCGTACGTAGAACGACACCGCCACGAAGTGCATGAGGCTGCCGGCGATCACGAACAAGTGCCAGATGCCGTGCCCGTGGCGCAAGCGGCTGTCCAAGGCGAAGAAGATGATGCCGACGGTGTAGAACACCCCGCCGGCAGCCAGCCAGGCAAAACCGGCAGTGCCCAGCGAGTGGAGCAAGGGATTGACCGCCACCAGCACGATCCAGCCCATCACCGCGTAGATGATGATCGACAGAATCCGCGCCTCGGAGCGCGGTTTGATCTCTTGCAGCATGCCGATCACCGCCAGCCCCCAAACCACGCCAAACAAGCTCCAACCCCAGGGGCCGCGCAGGCTGACCAGGCAGAAGGGTGTGTAGCTTCCGGCGATCAGCAGGTAGATCGACAGGTGATCGAGCTTGCGCATGATCACCTTCGCCCGCCCACGGGTGCTGTGGTACAAGGTGGAGATGCTGTACAGCAACAACAGCGTGCTGCCGTAGATGGAGAAACTGACGATCTTCCAAGGGTCGCCTTGCAGGCCTGCGACCACGATCAGCCAGATGGCACCGATACAGGCCAGGACAGCACCCACCAGGTGGGTCCAGGCGTTGAAGCGTTCACCGTAATACATGCAAACACAGACCTCCCCCAACAGCTGTAAGTTTCAAGCGGCAAGCAGCAAGTGAATCGCGATAGCATTGATGTCATCGCTCTGGCTTGCAACTTTCCGCTGCAGCTTACAGCGCTCCTGGTTGCAGTTCCGCGTCACGCACCAGCCTTTCCAGCCCGGCCAGGTCCGGCACCCGCGCCACTTGCTCCCCCACCTGCACCGCCGCCAGTTCCAGGCGCCCCAGCGCCACATCCACATAATTCAGCTGGCTGTCGAGCTTGCACGAACGCGGAATGTCCTGCAGCAACAGCGCCAAATAACGCAGCCCGGTGTCGCCCAGGGCGTTGAGCACCACAACCCGCGCCCGCTCGCCGCACGGCGTCTCACCACCACACGCCGCTTCGAACCCGATCAGCGGCAGGCGCTGCTGTCGCCAGTCGATCCAGCCCAGGTGCCAGGCCGGCTCACCGCGCTGGCACACCAAATTGCGCTGACCGCTCAACTCGGCCACCGCAACGTTAGGCAACACCAAAGTACGGTCGCCCAAGGGCAGCAACAGCCCGGTCAGGCTGCTGCGCTGCCCGGCAATCAGTTCAAGCATGGGGCTGGCTCCAGTGTGCAATGCTCTGCAGCAACAACGACTCCTGATACGGCTTGCCCAGGTATTCGTTGACGCCGATGGCCATGGCGCGGTCGCGGTGCTTCTGCCCGGTACGCGAGGTGATCATGATGATCGGTAGGTCTTTCAGCCGCGCGTCACGGCGAATGCGGGTGGCCACCTCGAAGCCGTCCATGCGCGGCATCTCGATATCCAGCAGCAACACGTCGGGGCGGTGCTCTTCCAGCAAGGCCATGGCATCGACCCCGTCCTTGGCCGTCAGCACGCTCATGCCGTGGCGTTCCAGCAAGCGGCTGGTGACCTTGCGCACAGTCACCGAGTCGTCCACTACCATCACCAACAATGCGCGGCGCGGCACCGGGCCGAGCAACTGGCGCGGGGTGCCGCCACCGGGCAAACGGGCCAGGCGCCGCTGCTGGCCGCGCAGTTGGCCAAGCAGGTCGAGAATCAGCACGACCCGGCCATCGCCCAGCAGCGTCGCCCCCGACAGCCCGGCAACCGCAGCAAACTGCGGCCCCAGGCTCTTCACCACGATCTCGCGGCTGGGCGACAGGCTATCGGCCTGAATGGCGAACGATTGCTCCTTGGCGTGCACCAGCAGCACCGGCAACGGCACACTCTGCCCCAGCAAGGCGGGGCGCGGCAGGCCTTGCAGCAACTCGCCCAGATAACGCAGCTCATATTCATGGCCGGCATACACATAGCGGGGCGGGTCCAGCTGATAACACGCCGCCAGCTCTGCCGGCGGCACACGGACGATGCCCTCGATGGTATTCAGCGGGATCGCGTACTGCTCTTCGCCCAAATGCACCATCAGCGCACGGTTGATCGATACGGTGAACGGCAGGCGGATCAAGAAGCGTGCGCCCTTGCCCTGGGCCGACTCGATGCTCATCGAGCCCCCCAACTGCTTGACCTCTTCGTGCACCACGTCCATGCCCAGGCCACGCCCCGAAATCTGGGTGATCTTTTCAGCGGTGGAAAAGCCCGGGCGCAGGATGAACTGCAAGATCTCGTGATCGCTCAACTGTGCCTGCGGGTCCAGCAGGCCACGCTTGATCGCCTTGCGCCGCACGGCTTCAAGAGGCACACCGGCACCATCGTCGGTCATTTCGATGACGATATCGGCGCCTTCGTGCAGCAGGTTCAGGTGGATGGTGCCCTGCTCCGGCTTGCCGGCAGCCAGGCGCGCTTCGCGGCTTTCCAGGCCATGGTCCACAGCATTGCGCAGCATGTGCTCCAGCGGCGCCACCATGCGCTCCAGCACGCTGCGGTCAAGTTCGCCTTGGGCGTTGCCGACCACCAGTTCTACCTGCTTGCCCAGCTCGCTGGCCACCTGCCGCACCACGCGCTGCAAGCGCGGCACAAGGCGCTCGAACGGCACCATCAAGGTCGCGGTCAGGCCTTCCTGCAACTGGCTGTTCACCCGCGCCTGCTGCTGCAGCAGGCTGTAAGCCTCCTGGGCACGCTGAGCCAGGGTTTCCTTCAGGTCGAGCAAGTCCGAGGCGGACTCGAACAAGGCCCGCGACAACTGTTGCAACTGTGAATGGCGGTCCATTTCCAGCGGATCGAAATCGTCATAGGCATCGCCTTCGAACTGCTGACGACTGGAGATTCGCCCTTGGGTCTCGATGTCCAGGCGCAGCAGCTGGTCGCGCATGCGCTCAAGGGTGGTCTCCATCTCGTTGAGGGTAAACTGTGCATCGTTGACTTGCTGCTCGATGCGCCCACGAATGATCGAATGCTCACCCGCCAGGTTACCCAGGTCGTCGAGCAACTCGGCATCGACCTTGACCATGTCGCCTGGCGCCCGCTCTGGCGCTGCTGTCGGCACCTCGCTGGCGGCGGCTTCGACCGGCCCTTGGCCGGCAGCACTGTCGGTCAGGGCCGCGCTGCTGAAGTTACGGATATAGTCGATCAGCGCCGTGGCGGCATGCAGTGGCTGCCCCAGGCGCACGGCATCGAGCATGTGCGCCAGGCGGTCGTGGCAGTTCTGCAACAGCGCGAACAAAGGCGCGCTCGGCGGCAAGCGGCCGGCAGCCAGCAGTTCGTACAGAAACTCCAGTTCGTGAGCCAGGTCACCGATGGGGGCAATTTCGACCATGCGCGCCACACCCTTGAGGGTGTGCAGGTCGCGCATCAGGTTGTCTACCTCGACGCTGCTGCGCGGGTCGGCCTGCCAGCGCGCCAGGGCTGCGGCGGCGCTTTCGACGATGTCCGAGCTTTCTTCGAGGAACACTTCCAGCAGCTCTTCGCCTGGGCTTTCAGGCTCCTCAACCAGAGGCTCGGTCATGTCAGGCAGCTGCGGCTGATGGGGCAGCCCCAGGCCCAGGGTATCGGCCACGTCCATGTCCGGGTGCAACGGCGTGACCGTGTCGATGCCCACCAGGCCAGTGGCCTCTGGCGCCAACGCTTGGTCCAGCAGATTGCGCAGGCCGTCGACCGTTTCGGACCGCGGCGCGATGTCCTGCCCGGCCGCCACTTCATCGAGCATGTCCAGCAGGGCTTCCTGGGCGCGCTGGGCGTGGGCGAAGAAGCGCGCATTGGCAGGCAGGCTGCCCTCTTCCACGGCGCCATACAGGTCCAGTAAGGCCTCGCACACCTCATCCATCTGCCACAAGTCGGCCAGGTGCGCGGCGTGGCCGAGGGTGGTCAGCTGGTCGAGCAGGGTGTCCAGCGCATCACGTTGCCCAGGCTGTTGCTGCCAGCGCGACAGCAACGACTCGGCATCGAGCAGGATATCCATCGCCTGGGCCAGGAAACTGGCGACCAACTGCGGGTCGCGCTTGCCGCGCCGGACATGCTGCGGGTCGTCATGCAAGCTGGCCAGGCGCGCGTCTACGGCCTGGCCAACCTGTTCGATCAGCTCCGCAGCACCAGGGATGGCGGCCAACGGCGTGCTGTCGAGTTGCGCCAGGCCCAGGTGGAACAGCGAGCGTGCGGCTTCCAGCCATTCGATCTCGGCCATTTGCAAAGGCAGTTGGTGGCCCTTGTATTCCCGGACCAGGCGGTCGAAGGCGGTGGCCAGCTCTGCGACCGGCATCACCCCGGCCATGGCAGCGCTGCCCTTGAGCGTATGCAGGGCGCGCTGCAGGCCATCGCTGACCGGCGTATCGTGGCCGTCTGCGCCCTGCAGAAACACATCGAGGCTGGCCAGGTGGCCTTGCGCCTCAGTGCGGAAAATATCCAGCAGCAACGGGTCGAGGCCATCGATATCGGCAGCACCCGGTACGTCGTTTTCTGCCAGGGCATGCAGGTGCCCAGCCAACTGTTCGATTTCGGTCAGTTGCGGCAACTGGCCAGCCGCAAAGTCGGCCAGCAAATCGGGTAGGTGGACGAACACTTGCTGCAGGGCCACCACGCCCTCCGGGCTCAGCACGCTACGGCCCTCCAGCACCCGGTTCAGCAGGTGCTCGGCGCCCCAGGCCAGCTCGGCCACCGCTTCGGCATGCACCATGCGACCGCTGCCCTTGAGCGTATGCAGCGCACGGCGTACTTCCCCCAGCGCCTCGCGCTGCTGGTTGTCGGCACGCCAGCGCAGCCAGTGCCGCTCGATCTCCGGCAGCAACTCACCGGCTTCATCGAGAAACACCCCGCGCAGCTCGTCATCAATGCCGTCGCCATTGGCATCCTGGCCTGCACGGGTGTCGGCCTGCGCACAATACACGCCCAGCGCTGCCAGGCTTGCACGGGCCATGTCGATGAACGGCTGGGCATCCGCCAGCGGGTCGGCCACCCGCCATTGCAGGTAGCATTCGGCGGCACTCATGGCTTCACCCAGGTGGGCCAGCTCATCGGCGGGCGGCTCGACATCCAGGTGCTGCAACCAGCGCTGCACATAGCTGACGCAGCCGGCGAACAGCTCGGCTACGGCGGGCAGCATCAACATGGCCAGCGCGCCGCGAATCTGCTGCAGCAGCCCCGGCAATGGTTGCAGACGTTGGCGCGGCCAGTCGGACTCCAGGTAGTCGCCGATCAGGTCCTTGGCCTGCTGCAGTACGTTCAGCGATTCGTTCAGCACCAGCTGACGTATCTCGGCCAAGTCCGAGCCTGGCAGCCCGCCCTGCCCGTTTTCTTCCAGCGGGCCGACCATGCCGTTCAGCGAAGCCTCCACGTACAGCAAGGCGCCCGCCACATCCATCAGTACCGCGTCGTCCACCACGCGCTCGCCCTGGGCCAGGGCCTGCAGCGCCAGCACCTGGTCGATGATGACCCGCCGTGGTTGCTGGAAGCCCAGCACAGCCAGGGTATCGGCCACATGACGCAGCGGCGCCAGCAGGGCATCGAGCTGCTCGCTGTGCTGGCGGTCGCTTCGCACGAACTGGTCCAGGCGCTCCTTGATGCGCATCAGGTCGTCGCACAGTGCGGTCACCACCGAGCGCAGGGCATCGCGGCCCGGCCCGGCCTGCAGTTGTTCACGCCAATTGCCCAGCGACAGGTCAAGGTTGGCCAAGTCGTCAGACCCGGCAAAACGCTGTGCTGCACCGCTGATCAGACTGGCTTGGGCCAAGGGCTCGATACCTCGGCAGGCACGTAACTGATTGAGCAGCGGCAGCATCACCAAGGGCAGGTCGTGGCGGGCACCGCGCAAGCGCTCAAGGTACGAGGGCAATTGCTCCAGGCCACGAAACAGCGCCCCCAGGCAATCGCCCCGTGGGCTGACCTGGCCGTCGGCCAGCGCCTTGGCGAACAGTTCCAGCTCTTCGGCCAGGCGCGTCGCACCGCGCAGCTCAAGCATGCGCAGGCAACCCTGTACCTGATGCAGGTTGTCGACCACAAAGGCCAGCATCGACAGGTCGCCCGGTTCGCCGGCAAAACGCTCCAGCGCCTGGCGCGCCTGGCCCAGGCAGTCGAGGATGGCAGCCTTGGTCCAGGCCAGCGCTACCGTGTCGTGGCGCTCGGGACTTACAGCAGCAGAAGCCATGGGCACTCCTCAGCGCGGCGCATCGGTGGGGCTTTGCGCAGGTGGCGGCAGGGTGAAACCGGACACCGAACGGCGCATCTCGCTGGCCATGCGGGCCAAGTGGCGGATGCTGTCGGCGGTGGCACCGGAGCCGGCGGAGGTTTGCGCGGTAATCTGCTGGATCACCGCCATGGTGTGGGAAATCTGCCCGGCCGACGAGGTCTGCAACTGGGCGGCGTCAGAGATGCTGTGGATAAGATCGGCCAGGTTCTGCGATACCCCTTCGATCTCGGCCAGCGCCACCCCGGCATCCTGCGCCAGGCGAGCGCCACGCACCACTTCGGCGGTGGTCTGCTCCATGGAGATGACTGCCTCGTTGGTGTCGGCCTGAATGGTACGCACCAGCGCCTCGATCTGCCGGGTGGCCGACGACGAGCGCTCTGCCAGGCGCTGCACTTCGTCGGCAACCACGGCAAAACCACGGCCAGCCTCGCCGGCCAGCGAGGCCTGGATGGCCGCGTTGAGTGCAAGGATGTTGGTCTGATCGGCAATGTCGTCGATCAGGCTGACGATGTCGCCGATTTCCTGGGAAGACTCGCCCAGGCGTTTGATCCGCTTGGCGGTGTCCTGGATCTGCTCGCGAATGTTGTCCATGCCGTTGATGGTGTTATGCACCACCTCGTTACCCTTGTTGGCGATGGCCACCGAGCGCTCGGCCACCTTGGCCGACTCGTAGGCATGCGCCGAAACCCGATCGATCGACTCGACCATGTCGCCGACCGCCTCGGAGGCCTCGCTGATCTGCTCGGCCTGGTGCTCGGAAGCCTTGGCCAGCTGGCGGGCGGTGTTCTGGGTGTCCTGTACGGCAGCGGCAACCTGCACGGCGCTGTGGTTGATGGTGGCGACCAGGTCGCGCAGCTGGTCCACGGAATAGTTGATCGAATCGGCAATGGCGCCGGTGAAGTCTTCGGTCACCGATACGGTCACGGTCAGATCGCCATCGGCGAGCTCTTCGATTTCATCCAGCAGACGCATGATTGCCTGCTGGTTGCGTTCGTTCTTTTCTGCCGTTTCGCGCAGCTGGCGGTTGGTGGTGCGCACCATGACCAAGCCGATGAGGATGATCGAGGCCAGCGCCAGCAGGCCCAAGGCATAGCCGCCAACGGTATCGAGGGTGCGTCCACCGGCCAGGTTCTCGAAACCGTTGGCCAGGTGTGACGCCTCGTCCAGCAGGGTTTGCGACAGGCTGAAGATGTTGCCCGCGGCCTCACGCACGCGGAACAGTTCGGGCGAGGTTTCGAGAATTTCGTCGACCGAGCCCGCGACGAACTGGAACAGCTCGGCGATTTCGGCCAGGCGTGCACGGGCATCGGCATCCTCTACACGGGTTACCTGGATGGCCGCGTTACCACTGAGCATCCCCTCCAGCACCTGGCCAAAGCGCCCGGCATCGCGGCCAAAGGCATCCGCCGCCTGAGCGGCGGTATCGTCACCCGCCAGCACGGTGTTGACCGAGCCGAGGATGCGCTCGGCCAGCAACAGTTGGCGCTGCGCCACCGCCACCTGGTTGGCCGGAGCGCCGCTTTGCAGCAGGATCTCGACCACTTTTTCGTATTCCACCTGCAACTGCGGCACGGTTTCGGCCAGCGTGGCCGCTACCTGGTGCAGCGACAGCACGGTCTGCTCACTGGCCAGGATGGTGTCGGTATTCTTGCGCAGGTTTTCCCAGTCGCGGCGTACCGCTTCCATCTCGTCTCGCACCGTAGGCGGCGCAGCCGGCAACCCGGTGGACTTGTCACCCTGGCGCAGGTAGCCCCAGCGCCGCTCGAAGTCGTTGCGTGCATCCGACAGCAGCTTGAAGGCCAGGGCCTTGCCCGCGGCGGCTTCGGTGGCGTTCTTGGCAATGCGCTGAGACAGCACCCGCAGCTCGCCGGCATGGCCGATGTACTGCTTGTCGTAGTTGGACTGGGTGTTCAGGTAGGCAAAGTTGGCGAACAGCAGGATGATCGACAGGATCAGGATCAGAAACAGCACGGTGATCTGCGCGATGCTGCGGGTACGTGGGGTCACGGTGGTGGCAGTGACGGGGGTGGCAGGCTTGTTCACGTTCGCAGGTCCTATAACGCCACATCAAGAAAGCCCGGCGCCTGGGCCAAGGCGAAGGGGCTGAAAATTGCCCAGTTGCGTTCACGCGGGAAGTGCCCCTGCACGAAACGTGCAGCGGCGCGGATCAATGGCTGCGGCGGCGACAGTTGCAGGCTGTCGAGGGCGAAGTGTTGCAGGCCAAGTACCTCGTCCACCAGCAAACCAACGAACAGGTCGTCGTGGTCCAGCACCAGCACCCGCCGCTGCTTGCCCGGCGCGGCGTGGCCCAGGCCGAAGAAGCTGCTCAGGTCCATCACCGGCAACAGCCGGCCACGCAGGTTGGCCACCCCGCACACCCACGGTTGCACACCCGGGACGCGGCTGCTGCGCGGTTCGCGCAGTACCTCGGCCACCTCCCCCATGGGCGCGACGAACCACTGCCCGGCAATGCGAAAGCCGATACCGCTCCACTGTTGCAGGCGGTTGTCCTGCGGGGGCTGGTCGGCGACCAGCAGGCGGCAGCGCCGGTCGATGTCCAGCAACAACTCGAAGGCGGTCAGCGACGCGCCTTGCGGGCGGGTGGTCAAGCCCCCAGCACTTCTTTGAGCTTGGCGATCAGCGCGTCTTCTTCCACCGGTTTGGTCAGGAAGTCACGGGCGCCCTGGCGCGTGGCCCAGATGCGGTCGGTTTCCTGGTCCTTGGTGGTGACCACGATCACGGGGATGGCGGCGGTTTCCGGGTCCTTGCTGAGCTGGCGGGTGGCCTGAAAGCCGTTCATGCCGGGCATGACGATGTCCATCAGCACCGCGTCGGGCTTGTCCTGCCGGGCCAGCGCCACGCCATCGGCACCGTTGCTGGCCTTGAGCACCTGGTAGCCGTGCTTTTCCAGCCACTCGGTCAAGCGGTACATCTCTGTCGGCGAGTCGTCGACAATCAGAACTCGGGCCATGCTGTTTCCCCATCAGAAAAGTAAGGCCGTGCCATGGCGGGGCACGGTCAGGGTGCGGGTTGTTGGGTTGCGGCAAAACCGGGCACGTGGGCGCGGATCGCATCGAGCAGTTCTTCTTTGCTGAACGGCTTGGTCAGAAACTGATCAGAACCGACCACCCGGCCGCGGGCTTTGTCGAACAGGCCGTCGCGCGACGACAGCAGGATGACCGGCGTGTCCTTGAAAGCACTGTTGTGCTTGATCACGGCGCAGGTCTGGTAGCCGTCCAGGCGCGGCATCAGCACATCGACGAAGATGATGCCGGGCTGGTGGTCGACGATCTTGGCCAGGGCATCGAAGCCATCGCTGGCGGTGATCACCTCGCAGCCCGCTTCACCGAGCAACATCTGTGCAGTGCGGCGGATCGTGCGGGAATCGTCGATCACCATCACCTTCAGGGGTTGTTCCATAGACGCCTACCAATGGAAATTAGCTGCATTTTTAGCACACTCCGGGTGGCCATTCCATCTGCGCCGCCCCTTGACCGGCGGCGTTTGCGGCGCCACCCTGAGCCACTTTTCTTTCGAGCCATCGCGGCACCTGCCGCCAAGAGGAACCACCCCATGAGCGTACGCCTCGGCATTGTCATGGACCCCATCGCGTCCATCTCCTACAAGAAGGACAGCTCGCTGGCCATGCTGCTGGCCGCCCAGGCACGCGGCTGGAGCCTGTTCTACATGGAACAACAAGACCTGTACCAGGGCGAAAGCAAGGCCCGCGCCCGCATGCGCCCGCTGAAGGTGTTTGCCGACCCGGCGCACTGGTTCGAACTGGGCGAAGAGCAGGACAGCCCCCTGGCCGAACTGGACGTGATCCTGATGCGCAAGGACCCGCCGTTCGACATGGAATTCGTCTACAGCACCTACTTGCTGGAACAGGCCGAAAATGATGGCGTGCTGGTGGTCAACCGCCCGCAGAGCCTGCGCGACTGCAATGAGAAGATGTTCGCCACGCTGTTCCCGCAGTGCACCACGCCGACCCTGGTCAGCCGCCGCCCGGACATCATTCGTGAATTCGCGGCCAAGCATGCCGATGTGATCCTCAAGCCGCTGGACGGCATGGGCGGTACATCGATCTTCCGCCACCGGGCTGGCGACCCCAACCTGTCGGTGATCCTGGAAACCCTGACCGCGCTGGGCACCCAGCAGATCATGGCCCAGGCCTACCTGCCGGCGATCAAAGACGGTGACAAGCGGATCCTGATGATCGACGGCGAGCCCGTGGACTATTGCCTGGCGCGCATCCCGGCCAGCGGCGAAACCCGCGGCAACCTGGCCGCCGGCGGCCGTGGCGAGGCCCGCCCGTTGACCGACCGCGACCGCTGGATTGCCGCCCAGGTGGGCCCGACCCTGCGCGAAAAGGGCCTGCTGTTCGTGGGCCTGGACGTGATCGGCGATTACCTCACCGAAATCAACGTCACCAGCCCTACCTGCATCCGCGAAATCGATGCCGCCTACAACACCGATATCGGTGGCAAGTTGATGGATGCCATTGATCGCAAGCTGAAGGCGCGCTGACAGCCAACGCGAAGCAAAACCGCAGAGTGGGGTATGATGCCGGTCCTATTCGACTGAGCTGCTGCCCCGCCCTGCGGTTGCTGGATACCTGATGACGCTGCCCGCTGACATCCCCGCCACCCTGCTGCCTCCCCGTGTTCGCCCGGTGGACCGGCTTGGCTTTACCCTGTTCCTGGCTGCCCTGGTGCACCTGGCGCTGATCCTTGGCGTCGGCTTCAGCGTGGTCAAGCCTGCCGAAATCCGCCACACCATGGACATCACCCTGGCCACCTTCAAGAGCGAGAAACCGCCCGAGAAGGCCGATTTCCAGGCCCAGGACAACCAGCAGGGCAGCGGCACCCTGGACAAGAAAGCGGTGCCCACAACCACTGAATTGGCACCGTTCCAGGACAGCAAGATCAACAAGATCACCCCGCCGCCTGCCGCCAAGCCCGAGGTGGTGCCGCCCCCTACCCCACAAAAGTCGGCGGTAGTGACCACAGCGCCCAAGCCGCAGAAGGTTGAGCCCAAACCCAAGGAAAGCAAGCCACAGCCCAAGCCGGCGGCGCCAGCGCCAGACTTCGACAGCTCGCAGCTGTCCAGCCAGATCGCCAGCCTGGAAGCGGAGCTGTCCAACGAACAGCAGATGTACGCCAAGCGGCCGAAGATTCACCGGCTGAATGCTGCATCGACCATGCGCGACAAGGGCGCCTGGTACAAGGAAGAGTGGCGCAAGAAGGTCGAGCGGGTGGGTAACCTGAACTACCCCGACGAAGCGCGCCGGCAACAGATTTACGGCAATTTGCGGATGATGGTGTCGATCAACCGCGATGGTTCGTTGTATGAGGTGCTGGTGCTGGAATCGTCGGGGCAGCCGGTGCTGGACCAGGCGGCGCAACGTATTGTGCGACTGGCGGCGCCTTTTGCGCCGTTTACCGGGGATCTGGCCGAGTTTGACCGGCTGGAGATCATTCGTACCTGGCGGTTTGCCCGTGGGGACCGTTTGTCCAGTAATTGAATGCAGGCTTGGGCGTTGGGCTTGAGATGTGTGGTGGCGCGGAGATCGAGCGCCGCCCGCGCGGCGCATCGCGAGCTGCGCTCGCTCCTACGTTTGTTTCCGGCCAGTAACGCCTGTGACAGCCGCGCGCGACCGCCTTGTATGTACGACGCAATATTGCGCCATGCGCCAAAGCGTACGCGCGCAAATCCCGCAGGAATAATTGGCCCGAAACAAACGTAGGAGCGAGCGCAGCTCGCGATGCGCCGCGCGGGCGGCGCTCGATCTCAAAGGCGCCAAAAACCTAAAGGCAGGCGTCAACCAAACGACACAAATCCGCACCTTGTCAGCCTCGCCACCTGGCGCCACACTATCCCCCATGAAAACCCTCGCCCCGAGCTACCTCAAGCATCAGTTCCTGATCGCCATGCCGCACATGGCCGATCCGAACTTCGCCCAGACCCTCACGTACATCGTCGAGCACAACGAGCATGGCGCCATGGGGCTGGTGGTCAACCGGCCGCAGGAGCTGAACCTGGCCGACATCCTCGAGCAGCTGCGCCCGGATGAAACACCACCGGCCAGCACCTTGCAGGTGCCGATCTACCAGGGTGGTCCGGTGCAGACTGACCGCGGCTTCGTGTTGCACAGCAGCGAGTGCAGCTTCCAGGCCACCGTGGCGCTGGAAGGGCTGGCGCTGACCACGTCGCAGGACATCTTGCTGGCCATCGCTGCCGGGGTAGGCCCGAAACAAAGCCTGATCACCCTGGGTTATGCCGGCTGGGAAGCCGGACAGCTGGAAGCCGAGCTGGCCGACAACGCCTGGCTCAACTGCCCGTTCGACCCGGAAATCATCTTTGGCCTGGCCAGCGACCTGCGCCTGGACGCCGCCGCCGCCAGCCTGGGGATCAACCTGAACCTGCTGACCAGCCAGGCGGGCCACGCCTGATGGCCGAACTACGCCTGCTGCTGGGTTTTGACTACGGCAGCAAACAGATCGGTGTGGCCGTTGGCCAGGTCATTACCGGCCAGGCCCGCGAGCTGTGCACCCTGAAGGCGCAGAACGGCGTACCGGACTGGGCTCAGGTGGAAAAGCTCATCAATGAGTGGAAACCCGACGCCATCGTCGTCGGCCTGCCGCTGAACATGGACGGCACGCCCAGCGAAATGAGCGCCCGCGCCGAAAAATTCGCCCGCCGCCTGAATGGCCGCTTCAACCTGCCCGTGCACACCCACGACGAGCGCCTGACCACCTTCGAGGCCAAAAGCGAGCGCATGGCCCGTGGCGGCCAGCGCGGCAGCTACCGCGACAACCCGGTCGATGCCATCGCCGCCGCCCTGTTGCTACAAGGCTGGCTGGAGGCCAATACCTGATCATCTTTGCCGCCGGGCCCGCCCGGCGCACCCTTCCGAGGAGCCCGCAATGAGCCTACCCAATCCCGCCGAGCTGATCCGGCAGATGGCTGTCGACCTTCGCGTCCACCTGGCCCGCCGCAACATCAGCGAGCCACGTTACATCGGCATCCGCACCGGCGGTGTCTGGGTTGCCCAGGCCCTGCAGGAAGCCATGGGTGATACCAGCCCCATGGGCACCCTGGACGTTTCGTTCTACCGCGACGACTTCAGCCAGAACGGCCTGCACCCGCAAGTGCGCCCGTCCGAGTTGCCGTTCGAAGTGGAAGGCCAGCACCTGGTGCTGGTGGATGACGTGCTGATGAGCGGCCGCACCGTGCGCGCTGCGCTCAACGAACTGTTCGATTATGGCCGCCCGGCCAGCGTCACCCTGGTCTGCCTGCTGGACCTGGATGCCGGCGAACTGCCGATCCGCCCGAATGTGCTGGGTGCCACCCTGTCGCTGGCCGCCCATGAACGGGTAAAATTGACCGGACCCGCACCGCTCGCCCTCGAGCGCCAGGACCTCGCCTCCGCTTCCGCCCTTTAAGAGTCCCCCGCGATGACGCCATTCGACGCCAAGCGCCCGCTGCAGCTCAATGATCAGGGCCAGCTGCGCCACTTCCTCTCGCTGGACGGTTTGCCCCGCGAACTGCTCACCGAAATTCTCGACACCGCCGACTCCTTCCTGGAAGTTGGTGCCCGGGCAGTGAAAAAAGTCCCGTTGCTGCGCGGCAAGACCGTGTGCAACGTGTTCTTCGAAAACTCCACCCGTACCCGTACCACCTTCGAGCTGGCAGCCCAGCGCCTGTCGGCCGACGTGATCAGCTTGAACGTGTCGACCTCCTCGACCAGCAAGGGCGAGACCTTGTTCGACACCCTGCGCAACCTCGAAGCCATGGCCGCCGACATGTTCGTCGTGCGCCACTCCGACTCCGGCGCCGCACACTTCATCGCCGAGCACGTGTGCCCGGACGTTGCCGTGATCAACGGCGGTGACGGCCGCCATGCGCACCCGACCCAGGGCATGCTCGACATGCTCACCATCCGCCGCCACAAGGGCAGCTTCGAGAACCTGTCGGTGGCCATCGTCGGCGACATCCTGCACTCGCGCGTGGCCCGCTCCGACATGCTGGCGCTCAAGGCGCTGGGTTGCCCGGATATCCGCGTGATCGGCCCGAAAACCCTGATTCCGATTGGCATCGAGCAGTATGGCGTGAAGGTGTACACCGACCTCGCCGAAGGCCTGAAAGACGTCGATGTGGTGATCATGCTGCGCCTGCAACGCGAGCGCATGGCGGGTGGTTTGCTGCCCAGCGAAGGCGAGTTCTACCGCCTGTTCGGCCTGACCACCGCACGCCTGGCCGGGGCCAAGCCCGACGCCATCGTCATGCACCCGGGCCCGATCAACCGGGGCGTGGAAATCGAGTCGGCGGTGGCCGACGGCAAGCACTCGGTGATCCTCAACCAGGTCACCTACGGCATCGCCGTGCGCATGGCCGTGCTGTCCATGGCCATGAGCGGGCAGAACGCGCAACGTCAATTCGACCAGGAGAACGCCCAGTGACCCTCAGTATTCTCGGCGCCCGGGTCATCGACCCCAAGACAGGCCTGGATCAGGTGACCGACCTGCACCTGGACGGCGGCCGCATTGCCGCCATCGGCGCTGCCCCGGCCGGCTTCAGCGCCAGCCGCACGATCCAGGCCGATGGCCTGGTTGCCGCGCCCGGCCTGGTCGACCTTGGCGTGTCCCTGCGCGAGCCGGGCTACAGCCGCAAAGGCAACATCGCCAGTGAAACCCGCGCGGCCGTGGCGGGTGGTGTCACCAGCCTGTGCTGCCCGCCGCAAACCAAGCCGGTACTGGACACCTCGGCCGTGGCCGAGTTGATCCTGGACCGCGCCCGCGAAGCCGCCAACAGCAAGGTCTACCCGATCGGCGCCCTGACCAAAGGCCTGGAAGGCGAACAACTGGCCGAGCTGGTAGCCCTGCGCGACACCGGTTGCGTGGCCTTTGGCAACGGCCTGAAGGAAATCCCCAACAACCGTACCCTGGCCCGCGCCCTGGAATACGCCGCCACCTTCGACCTGACCGTGGTGTTCCACTCCCAGGACCGCGACCTGTCCCAGGGCGGCCTGGCCCATGAAGGGGCCATGGCCAGCTTCCTCGGCCTGCCGGGCATTCCGGAAACCGCCGAGACCGTGGCCCTGGCGCGCAATCTGCTGCTGGTGGAACAGACCGGCGTGCGTGCTCACTTCACCCAGATCACCAGCGCCCGTGGCGCGCGGCTGATCGAGCAGGCCCAGCAGCTTGGCCTGCCGGTGACCGCCGATGTGGCGCTGTACCAACTGATCCTTACCGACGAGTCGCTGCGTGAGTTCTCCAGCCTGTACCACGTGCAGCCACCGCTGCGCACCGCCGCCGACCGTAACGGCCTGCGTGCGGCGGTGAAGTCGGGCGTGATCCAGGCGATCTCCAGCCACCACCAGCCGCACGAACGCGATGCCAAGCTGGCACCGTTCGGCGCCACCGAGCCGGGTATCAGCAGCGTCGAGTTGCTGCTGCCACTGGCCATGACGCTGGTGCAGGACGGCCTGCTCGACCTGCCGACCCTGCTCGCCCGCCTGAGCAGCGGCCCGGCGGCTGCACTGCGCCTGCCGGCCGGTGAGCTGAAAGTGGGTGGCGCGGCCGACCTGGTGCTGTTCGACCCTCAAGCCTCCACCGTTGCCGGCGAGCAGTGGTTCTCGCGTGGCGAGAACTGCCCGTTCATCGGCCACTGCCTGCCGGGTGCCGTGCGTTATACCTTGGTCGATGGGCATGTTTGCCACGAGGCCTGAGTAACCTTCTTCGCGGGCACGCCCGCTCCCACAGGATCACCACTAACCCAAGGCATGTGGTAACCCTGTGGGAGCGGGCATGCCCGCGAATGCCCTCGCACGGTTCCCCCTGCCAAGCGCGACCATTCATCCCCCACGGTTGAAATCCTTACCCCCACCCCCATATGAGTCTGCATCAGGCACTTTCGCCCCGCTGCGTGGAGACTCTCCCCTTGACCACCATCGTTTCTGTCCGCCGTAACGGCAAAGTCGTCATGGGTGGCGACGGCCAGGTATCCCTCGGCAACACCGTGATGAAAGGCAACGCCAAGAAAGTGCGCCGCCTGTACCACGGCCAGGTCATCGCCGGCTTCGCGGGTGCCACCGCCGACGCCTTCACCCTGTTCGAACGCTTCGAAGGCCAACTGGAAAAACACCAGGGCCACCTGGTCCGCGCCGCCGTCGAGCTGGCCAAGGAATGGCGTACCGACCGCTCCCTGAGCCGCCTGGAAGCCATGCTGGCTGTGGCCAACAAGGACGCGTCCCTGATCATCACCGGTAACGGCGACGTGGTCGAACCCGAAGACGGCCTGATCGCCATGGGTTCCGGTGGCGCCTACGCCCAGGCCGCAGCCCGCGCCCTGCTGAACAAGACCGACCTCTCGGCCCGTGAAATCGCCGAAACCGCCTTGAACATCGCCGGTGACATCTGCGTGTTCACCAACCACAACCTGACCATCGAGGAGCAGGACCTGGCCGACTGATTCAGCTGTTCTGGCGCCCCTTCCCGGTGACGGGGCTTTTCCACGCTGATTCATCTGCCCAAGGACCGTATTGACCATGTCCATGACCCCCCGCGAGATCGTCCACGAACTCAACCGCCACATCATCGGCCAGGACGACGCCAAACGCGCCGTGGCCATTGCCCTGCGCAACCGCTGGCGCCGGATGCAGCTGCCTGCCGAGCTGCGTGCCGAAGTCACCCCGAAGAACATCCTGATGATCGGCCCTACCGGCGTCGGCAAAACCGAAATCGCCCGTCGCCTGGCCAAACTGGCCAATGCGCCGTTCCTCAAGGTCGAAGCCACCAAGTTCACCGAAGTGGGCTACGTGGGCCGTGACGTCGAGTCGATCATCCGTGACCTGGCCGATGCCGCGCTGAAGATGCTGCGCGAGCAGGAGATCATCCGCGTGCGCCACCGCGCCGAAGATGCCGCCGAAGACCGCATCCTCGATGCCCTGCTGCCACAGGCACGGGTGAGCAGCTTCGCCGAAGAAGCCGCACAGACCAGCACCGATTCCAACACCCGCCAGCTGTTCCGCAAGCGCCTGCGTGAAGGCCAGCTGGACGACAAGGAAATCGAAATCGAAGTGGCCGATGCCGTGGGCGTCGAAATTGCCGCGCCACCCGGCATGGAAGAAATGACCAACCAGCTGCAAAGCCTGTTTGCCAACATGGGCAAAGGCAAGCGCAAGGCGCGCAAGCTGAAGGTGAAAGAAGCGCTGAAGATGGTGCGCGATGAAGAAGCGAGCCGCCTGGTCAACGAGGAAGAGCTCAAGGCCAAGGCCCTGGAAGCGGTCGAGCAGCATGGCATCGTGTTCATCGACGAAATCGACAAGGTTGCCAAGCGCGGCAACGTTGGCGGTGCTGACGTGTCCCGTGAAGGCGTACAGCGCGACCTGCTGCCGTTGATCGAAGGCTGCACCGTCAACACCAAGCTGGGCATGGTCAAGACCGACCACATTCTGTTCATTGCCTCGGGTGCATTCCACCTGAGCAAGCCAAGCGACCTGGTGCCCGAGCTGCAAGGCCGTCTGCCGATTCGCGTGGAACTGAAGGCACTGACCCCGGAAGACTTCGAACGCATCCTGCAAGAGCCGCATGCCTCGCTGACCGAGCAGTACCAGGCCCTGTTGAAAACCGAAGGCCTGAACATCGCGTTCCAGGCTGACGGCATCAAGCGCCTGGCCGAGATTGCCTACCAGGTGAACGAGAAGACCGAGAACATCGGTGCACGTCGCCTGCACACCCTGCTTGAGCGTTTGCTCGAAGAGGTGTCGTTCAGTGCTGGCGACCTGGCCAGCACCCACGACGAAACGCCGATCCAGATCGACGCTGCCTATGTGAACAGCCACCTGGGTGAGCTGGCGCAGAACGAAGACTTGTCGCGTTACATCCTGTAAGTCCGCACGGGGCCGCTTTGCGGCCCCTTGCACATTCCTCCAAATCTCCAGAAGCTGTACTTCATCAGCTCCCGAGAGATTCCCCCATGGCCCGTCTACCTACCGCCATCAACCTGCACAAAGCCTCGAAAACCCTCACCCTCACCTACGCCCCCGGCGAGGTGTACACCCTGCCCGCCGAATTCCTGCGCGTGCATTCCCCCTCCGCCGAGGTCCAGGGCCACGGCAACCCCATCCTGCAATTTGGCAAGATCAACGTCGGCCTCGTCGGCCTGGAACCTGCCGGCCAATATGCACTGAAAATGACCTTCGACGACGGCCATGACAGCGGCCTGTTCACCTGGGAGTACCTTGAACAGCTGTGCCTGCGCCAGGAACAGTTGTGGGCCGAGTACCTCGACGAACTGCACAAGGCCGGGAAATCCCGCGATCCGGCCGAATCGGTCGTGAAACTCATGCTCTAGCGCAAGGGCTGCAGGGTTTAGAGCGCATTTTCTAAATTCATCTGTTTGAATGACTTACAGACAGCCCAGTGAAGGGCTGTCTTGCGCATTACATGAAAGTCGGGTAACCAATGGGTGTGGCAAGTTCCCTGCATCATTTTGCAGGCAGTCAGAACCCCCGCAGCACCGCTGTTCCTTATCACTGGTCACCCGAGTAGCAGTACCGGGCTCAGGGCTGTGCTCCTGTCACAGCAACCGGTACTCGTCTCAGGACAACGGAGCGTCGTAGATGAGTAACAAGAACAACGATGAGCTGCAGCGGCAGGCCTCGGACAATACCCTGGGGCTGAACCCGGTCATCGGCATTCGCCGCAAGGACCTGTTGAGCTCGGCACGTACCGTGCTGCGCCAGGCCGTGCGCCAACCGCTGCACAGCGCCAAACATGTGGCCCACTTTGGCCTGGAGCTGAAGAACGTGCTGCTGGGCAAATCCAGCCTGGCCCCGGAAAGCGACGACCGTCGCTTCAATGACCCGGCCTGGAGCAACAACCCGCTGTACCGCCGCTACCTGCAAACCTACCTGGCCTGGCGCAAGGAGCTGCAGGACTGGATTGGCAGCAGCGACCTGTCACCGCAAGACATCAGCCGCGGCCAGTTCGTCATCAACCTGATGACCGAAGCCATGGCACCGACCAATACCCTGTCCAACCCGGCAGCGGTCAAACGCTTCTTCGAAACCGGTGGCAAGAGCCTGCTCGACGGCCTGTCTAACCTGGCCAAGGACATGGTCAACAACGGCGGCATGCCCAGCCAGGTAAACATGGACGCCTTCGAAGTGGGTAAGAACCTGGGCACCAGTGAAGGTGCCGTCGTGTACCGCAACGATGTACTGGAGCTGATCCAGTACAGCCCGATCACCGAACAGGTGCATGCCCGCCCGCTGCTGGTGGTGCCGCCGCAGATCAACAAGTTCTATGTGTTCGACCTGAGCCCGGAGAAGAGCCTGGCGCGCTACTGCCTGCGCTCGCAGCAGCAAACCTTCATCATCAGCTGGCGCAACCCGACCAAGGCCCAGCGCGAGTGGGGCTTGTCCACTTACATCGATGCGCTCAAGGAAGCGGTCGATGCCGTGCTGGCCATTACCGGCAGCAAGGACCTGAATATGCTCGGTGCCTGCTCCGGCGGCATCACCTGCACCGCACTGGTAGGCCACTATGCCGCCCTCGGTGAGAACAAGGTTAATGCCCTGACCCTGCTGGTCAGCGTGCTGGACACCACCATGGATACCCAGGTTGCGCTGTTCGTCGACGAGCAGACCCTGGAGTCTGCCAAGCGCCATTCCTACCAGGCCGGCGTACTTGAGGGCAGCGACATGGCCAAGGTGTTCGCCTGGATGCGCCCCAACGACCTGATCTGGAACTACTGGGTCAACAACTACCTGCTCGGCAACGAGCCGCCCGTGTTCGACATCCTGTTCTGGAACAACGACACCACACGCCTGCCGGCCGCCTTCCACGGCGACCTGATCGAAATGTTCAAGAGCAACCCGCTGACCCGCGCGGACGCCCTGGAAGTGTGCGGCACCCCGATCGACCTGAAGAAAGTGCAGTGCGACATCTTCAGCGTTGCCGGCACCGCCGACCACATCACCCCGTGGCAGTCGTGCTACCGCTCGGCGCACCTGTTTGGCGGCAAGATCGAGTTCGTGCTTTCCAACAGTGGCCATATCCAGAGCATCCTCAACCCGCCAGGCAACCCCAAGGCACGCTTCATGACCGGCGCCGATCGCCCAGGTGACCCGGTGGCCTGGCAGGAAAACGCCACCAAGCATGCCGACTCCTGGTGGCTGTACTGGCAGAGTTGGTTGAGCGAACGTGCCGGGGAGCTTAAAAAGGCGCCGACCCGCTTGGGCAACCGCGCCTATGCCGCTGGCGAAGCCTCACCGGGTACCTACGTTCACGAGCGTTGAGTGGCCTTGCCGTGGCCGCCACCGGCGCGCCACGGTGCTTTTTTCACCGAAGAGTCGAATGCATGCCGGAACCCTACATCTTCAGGACCGTCGAACTGGACGACCAATCCATTCGCACCGCCGTCCGCCCGGGCAAGCCGCACCTGACACCGTTGCTGATTTTCAACGGCATCGGCGCCAACCTGGAGCTGGTGTTCCCGTTCATCGAGGCGCTGGACCCGGACCTTGAGGTCATCGCCTTCGATGTGCCCGGGGTGGGTGGTTCGTCCACACCGCGTCATCCCTATCGCTTTCCGGGGCTGGCCAAGCTGACCGCGCGCATGCTCGATTACCTGGACTACGGCCAGGTCAGCGCCATCGGCGTGTCCTGGGGCGGCGCCCTGGCCCAGCAGTTCGCCCATGACTACCCGGAGCGCTGCAAGAAGCTGGTGCTGGCTGCCACTGCCGCCGGTGCCGTCATGGTGCCGGGCAAGCCCAAAGTGTTGTGGATGATGGCCAGCCCCAGGCGCTACGTGCAGCCCTCCCATGTCATCCGCATCGCGCCAATGATCTACGGCGGTACCTTCCGCCGCGACCCGGACCTGGCCCTGCACCATGCGTCCAAGGTCCGCTCTGGCGGCAAGCTGGGCTACTACTGGCAGCTGTTCGCCGGCCTGGGCTGGACCAGCATCCACTGGCTGCACAAGATCCACCAGCCGACCTTGGTGCTGGCCGGTGACGACGACCCGCTTATTCCGCTGATCAACATGCGCCTGCTGGCCTGGCGGATTCCTAACGCCCAGCTACACATAATCGACGATGGCCACCTGTTCCTGATTACCCGGGCCGAGGCGGTCGCACCGATCATCATGAAGTTTCTCCAGGAAGAACGTCAGCGCGCGGTCATGCATCCGCGCCCCGCCTCCGGCGGTTGATTGTCGCTGCCCGGAAAGCGGGTAAGACGAGGGAGTGTTGCCATGACAGACAAACCGGCCAAAGGAACGAAAACGCTCCCCGCCACCAGCATGAACGTACAGAACGCCATACTCGGCCTGCGCGGGCGCGACCTGGTGTCGACCCTGCGCAGGGTGGGCCGCCACGGCTTGACCAACCCGCTGCATACGGCGCGCCACCTGCTGGCACTCGGCGGCCAGCTGGGCCGCGTGATGCTGGGCGACTCGCCCTACCAGCCCAACCCCCGCGACGCCCGCTTCAGCGACCCGACCTGGAGCCAGAACCCGTTTTACCGCCGTGGCCTGCAGGCCTACCTGGCCTGGCAGAAGCAGACCCGCCAATGGATCGACGAAAGCCACCTGGACGACGATGACCGGGCCCGCGCGCACTTTCTGTTTGGCTTGATCAATGACGCCCTGGCGCCGAGCAACTCGCTGCTCAACCCGCTGGCGGTAAAGGAACTGCTCAATACCGGCGGGCAAAGCCTGGTGCGTGGCGTGGCCCACCTGCTCGACGACCTGCGCCATAACGACGGCCTGCCGCGCCAGGTGGACGAGCGCGCCTTCGAGGTGGGGGGCAACCTGGCGGCAACACCCGGCGCAGTGGTGTTTCGCAATGAGCTGCTGGAGCTGATCCAGTACAAGCCGATGAGTGAAAAGCAACACGCCCGGCCCTTGCTGGTGGTGCCGCCACAAATCAACAAGTTCTATATCTTCGACTTGCAGGCACACAACAGCTTCGTCCAGTACATGCTCAAGAACGGCCTGCAGGTGTTCATGGTCAGCTGGCGCAACCCCGACCCGCGCCACCGCGAGTGGGGGCTGTCCTCGTATGTGCAGGCCCTGGAGGAAGCGCTCAACGCCTGCCGCAGCATCAGTGGCAACCGCGATCCCAACCTGATGGGCGCCTGCGCAGGCGGGCTGACCATGGCCGCGCTGCAGGGGCATCTGCAGGCCAAGCGCCAACTGCGCCGGGTACGTAGCGCCACGTACCTGGTCAGCCTGCTGGACAGCAAGTTCGACAGCCCGGCCAGCCTGTTCGCCGACGAGCAGACCGTCGAGGCCGCCAAACGGCGCTCGTATCAACGGGGGGTGCTGGATGGCGGCGAGGTGGCCAGGATTTTCGCCTGGATGCGCCCCAACGACCTGATCTGGAATTACTGGGTCAACAACTACCTGCTGGGCAAGGCGCCGCCCGCGTTCGACATCCTCTACTGGAACGCCGACAACACGCGCCTGCCGGCAGCCCTGCACGGCGACTTGCTGGACTTCTTCAAGCACAACCCCCTGACCCACCCCGCTGGCCTTGAAGTGTGCGGCACGCCCATCGACCTCAAGCAGGTCGACCTGGACAGTTTCACCGTGGCCGGCAGCAACGATCACATCACCCCGTGGGATGCCGTGTATCGCTCGGCCTTGCTGCTCGGTGGCGACCGCCGCTTCGTGCTGGCCAATAGCGGGCACATCCAGAGCATCATCAACCCGCCGGGCAACCCTAAGGCTTACTACCTGGAAAACCCTAAGCTTTCGGGCGACCCGCGCGCCTGGTTCTACGAAGCCAAACGCAGCGACGGCAGCTGGTGGCCCCTGTGGCTGGAATGGATCACGCCACGTTCCGGCCCGCTCAAGGCACCCCGTACCGAACTGGGCAACAGCACGTATCCACCGCTCGGCCCGGCGCCAGGCACCTATGTCCTGACCCGATGAGCCCGACAACTGGATGAAGACCCGCGACCGTATCCTCGAATGCGCCCTGCAACTGTTCAACCAGCAGGGCGAACCGAACGTTTCCACCTTGGAGATTGCCAAC
The DNA here is from genome assembly GCF_043103635.1 of Pseudomonas sp. yb_9. Lineage (NCBI taxonomy): Bacteria > Pseudomonadati > Pseudomonadota > Gammaproteobacteria > Pseudomonadales > Pseudomonadaceae > Pseudomonas > Pseudomonas sp. yb_9. The sequence goes on from NZ_JBICKA010000047.1 coordinate 28,131, forward strand.
GAACTGGGTATCAGCCCTGGCAACCTGTACTACCACTTCCACGGCAAGGAGCCGTTGGTGCTGGGCTTGTTCGAGCGCTTTGAAGAAGCGCTGATGCCTTTGCTCGACCCGCCCCTGGAAGTACGCCTGGACGCCGAGGATTACTGGCTGTTCCTGCACCTGATCGTCGAGCACATGGCCCAGTACCGCTTCCTGTTCCAGGACCTGTCCAACCTGACCGGGCGCCTACCCAAGCTGGCGCGGGGCATGCGTAGCCTGATCAACGCGCTCAAGCGTACGTTGGCGGCGCTGCTGGCCAGCCTCAAAGGCCAGGGGCTGGTGGAGAGTGAGACCCAGGCGTTGGGGCAGTTGGTGGAGCAGATCACCCTGACGTTAATGTTCTCGCTGGATTACCAGCGGGTGCTGGGGCGCGAGGGGGATGTGGGGATCGTGGTGTATCAGGTGATGATGCTGGTGGCGCCGCATTTGCAGGCGCAGGCGCGGGCGGCGGCGGAGCAGTTGGCGGTGCGGTATCTGGAGGGGTAGGCCTGTTGTTTAGGCGCTAAGGCCTTCGCGGGCAAGCCCGCCCCCACAGGTAGATCACTGCTCTCAAGGGCTGTGATGTACCTGTGGGAGCGGGCTTGCCCGCGACGCAGGCGACGCGGTATTAGATCAGGGTACCGGTACCCGCTGGTGCCGACGGCGTGCTGCTGACCGGGGCAGCGGCAGGTGCCGGAGCTGCGGTAGCGGCCGGGGCGGCGCTGGCTGCTGGGGCTGCTGCCGGTTTGGCCGGAGCCTTTTTCACCGCAGGCTTCTTCGCCGCAGCAGGCTTGGCCGCTGCCGGTTTGGCTGCAAGCTTGGCCGCCGCCACCTTGGCTGCAGGCTTGGCAGCAGGTTTCGCCGCTGCCGTTTTAGCTGCCGGCTTGGCCGCTGCGGTTTTTGCCGCAGGCTTGGCTGCCGCTTTGGCCAGTGGCTTGGCCGCCTTGCTCGCAGCCGGTTTGGCAGCAGCGGTGCGCGACGAAACCGGCGTAACCGAAGCACCGGTCAGCTTCTCGATCTGCTTGGTCAGGCTATCCACCTGCTGGTGCAGGGCCTTGATCTCGTTGCGGCTCGGCACACCCAGGCGCGAAATGGCGCTGTTCAGGCGCTTGTCGAACGCCTCTTCGAGTTCGCTCCATTTGCCCAATGCACGGTCCTTCACGCCAGACACGCGCGAAGTGGTGGAGGACTTGGCGGTTTCGGCCACGTCTTCAGCGGTTTTCTTCGCCTGCTTCTCGGCCTTCTCGCCATCCTTCACCAGCGAGTCGAACAGCCTCGGGCCGTCCTGGTCGATCTTCGAATAGATACCCAGCCCCGCCAGCCAGATCTTGCGGGAGTATTTCTCGATCCCGCCGACCCAGGAGCTGCCTTCTTTTTCGGTGTTCTTCTTGCCAGCCATCCTGCTCTCCTTATGGTTTGTGCGCGACGCGCTCAAGCAGCTCGTGCAACTGTTCAAGCTTGATCGACAGCGCCTCAACGTCATGTTTAGACGGAATGCCGAGGCGATTCAAGGCGCGCCCTACCCGTGCGTCGAAAGCTTTTTCGATCTTGTCGAGTTGAATTTCTACCTTGCCACGTACGCGACTGACCTCTTCAGCCGCCTCGTCGATCTGGTTGTTGGCAGCATCGAGCTCTTTGTCGATACGTTTCTTGCCACGTTTCTCGACGCCTTCGCCGGCCTTGACCAGCTCCTGGAAGTAGTCTGAGCCCTCTTGGCCAACACGGGCGTAAGCGCCAATACCCGCCAGCCAGATCTTGCGTGCGTAGCCGCGAACTTCGCCCAGGGTGCCTTGGGCATCGTCCTTCTTCTTCACATTCACTTTGGCCATGCTCTGTACCTCATGTTCATGAGTGGAGGGATGAACCGCCCATGGAGGTTGGGCTTGAGCATAAGGTAGGAGGATGAATTAGAAACTTCACCCTAAGATCGCCGCACAGATGTATCTACCGCAGCTGCATCACGCTGGCATTTCAGCATTCGCTCCTCTTTGACCGGAGCCTCATGCCATGCCCCAATCGCCCACCACACCGTCCCTATCGTTCAGGCAATGGGTTGCGACGTACTTCGCCAACCGCCCCAGCTTACGAGAGGTCGTTGCCACCATAGGCTTCGACGCACTCGTAGCACGCTACCCATGGACCCGTGAGCAACACCCGCAACTGCACTCCATCAAAGGTTTCAGCATCCTGCATGACACAGATGATGAACCATCGACACAGCCAGACAACCTTGTCGACACGTTGCTTGAACATTTCCTCAGCGGCCGGCAAATGGCACTCAAGCCCACCGATCGGCTCAGCCTGAACCCACCTGCAATCTTCCGACCCAAAGCGCAAGCCCCAACCATCGACATTCGCATGGCCGACCTGAACATTGCCTACGACGATATGCTTGCAACCCTCTGCGAAGCATTCCAGCAGGCACAGGTCAGTTTCTGGAACGGCTGCGAAGGGGACTCGGACGTAACCCGTTTGCGCTGGATGCAGCAGGTGCTCAAGGCCGCATTGCTCGGCACGCTCGAGCGTCAGGGCCTGGACAGCGACCAGAAAGCTTTGCTGTACGCAGTGCTCGCTCAGGCAAAAACCTCGGCAACCGTACAAGGTGTGCAGGTTTCGTTGAGGGCACCAGGCAATACCGTCCACGAGGTCTTGCCGGACCTGCTCATCACCGGCAAGAAAAACGCTCGCGACCTGGTCTTGTGGTGCAAGCCCTCCGGCACTGTACGCGGTTTCAGCGGGCTCGCTGCATTCGCCACCGCTCTGCGCGACGAACTTTCCGAAAGCCATGCATTCGACACGATGTCGTGGGCCTGCACGGCCCTGGACGAAGACCCGTTCGGCTACCAGGCCCGGCAGCTGCTCAACAGCCTGCTGCAAAAAATTGACCGCGTTCAGCTTGGCGCTATCGAACACGTCAGTGATCTGGAGGACGAATTCAGTCAGCTGAGCGACCCCTCATCAATATTCCCTGCGTGCTTTCGTCTTGAGCAAACCACGCCCGCCATCACGCGGCCTGACTGGCTCGACAAAGCCACGGTCACCGACCGCTTCCAGTACCACATCGCACTGCTGGAGCTGTCGGCAAGGCAAATGTTGGAGCAGGGCGAAGGCTCGCTGGATGGAATCGAAGACTTGCAGCAATACACCGTTCGCCGCCTGCGCGAGCAAATACGCGATGACCATCCTGCCCAAGTGCCTCTCAACCCTGATCAGGTTGAGATCACGATTTCGCAGGTGGTGCAGACGTCTTCCGTGGGTCCGGCAACCCTTAAGTACCTGAGAACGATCAGCCTGACCGAACTGGCTATCTCTCGCCTGCCGTTGGGCAGCGACCAGGTTGCCTCGGCCATTCAACTCTCCGGGCAACAAGCGTCTGACACCTGGATGGATCTCGACTATGTCCATGCACTGGTCGCTGCAGTGGATGTGGGTGGTCAGTATCCGCAATATGTCCATGACCAACTCAAGACTGACCCCGACAAACGTCACCAACGCTTTGCCGAAGAATGGCGTGGTGCCCTGCTGCTGAGCGCGCTGCAGGCCAAGATTGCCGGGCATTTGAACGAGCGCAACTGGCAGGTCGTCGCTGATTTCTGTCGCCGTAAAGCCCACGCCGGCGCATCGCTGAAACTGGCGCCACTGTCGTTCAATAGCGTGCCAGACGGTCCGGTCGCCAACCGGGTGCATGGCATGTTCGTCATCGAGCTACCCGCAACGGGGGCCTGGCTACTCTACTGCCCCATGAATACCACGCAGCCCATCAGGCAGTTCGACAGCCACCTCCAGTTGATGAGCAGCATACGGACCGAACAATCCCTGCAGCAGGGCATCCTCCCGTGGCTGGATGACGACGCCCGCTCCATCTATGCCGACGATGGCTTCAACCACCCGCACCTGCATGCCGGCCTCATGGAACTGGCGCACCTGCTGGGGCCCGTTTCCGGGCTGGCCGCCGATGCCATCGAGCGCCTGAGGGCCCCGGTCACCCTGGCGTTCACGCCATGGCCCGATGCAGTTGACGAGAAAATGTTCGAAGCCAGGGCCGACTTGCTCCTGTTGCTGGCCTCCTGGCAGAGTGTTTCGAACGCACAGCAACGCTGGGCACTGGTCGTACGGTTCGCCTGGCTGGCATTCAATACGGTCACACCACTGCTGCGCGGCCCTTTGGGTGTGCTGGCCTGGCTGGTGGCCGCCCTGCTCAGCATCAAGGATGACCTGACGGCATTGACCCAGGGCAGCACCGAAGAAAAGTTGCTCGCTGGCACCGACATCCTGCTGAACCTGGCCATGCTGCTGGCCCATGGCCCGGCCGCTTCCGGGCCTGAACCTGAACGGCCGTTGCCACCCAGGCCGCGCCGTATATCGCGCAACACGGCAGCGCAGCCACCCGAACAAAGCGCTTGGCAAGCGCCGATTGAGCAATCCCGCGCAACGCTTAACGTCAGCCAATGGGGCCATGACCAGCGGCTCGGCAACCTGCCTCGTGAGGCCCGCGCAGCCCTGGACACCTTGCGCGCCAACGTTAGCCTGAACGGGCTCAGTGCGCTGGCCAGTGGCCGTATGCGCGGCCTGTACAAGGTCAACGCGCGGTACTACGTAAAGCTGCAGGATGTCGCCTATGAAGTCGAAGAGCGCTATGGCGGCATGCGCATCATTGGCCCGGACGTCAGCCAAAGTGAATGGTCGCAGACCTGGGGCGCAGAGCCCGACGGCTACTACATCGTCGGCCGCGAACGCAGCCGCGGGCCTTGGCTGACGCGCTGGAACGGCGAATGGATGCTCGACCTGCACATGTCGGGTGGCATGCCGAGAACGGCCAAGGCACTGGTCGACGAAAAAAAGGAAACCTTCAAGAAAATGCTGGAAAGCCGAACGGAGAATGACAAGAAACTCACCAGCACCGAGACCTTCATTGATGGCTATCTGGAGCGGGTAAAAGCCTATGATCAGGCGCTCCTGGCATTCGAGAAGGCCGTGGATGGCCACCCTGGCGCTACCCTCGATAACCTGCCGCCCGCTTTGCGGCAACAGCGACAAGCTCTGCGGGCCCTGCGCAACGAGGGGCGTGCAAACTTCGATGTGCTGGCACTCACCTACGAAAAGCAGGCGAGGCTGATAAGGGAGCAGGCACAACTGTATGCAGACATGAGCGACCCGAAATACGCCAGGTTCGACCCCAAGGCCGCAGCCTCGTTTGCCCGTGGTCAATGGTGGGAACAGTTGCTGACCTCGGACCTGCAGCAGTTCCGCCGCCTGCTCGACATGAATGACTATGAAGCACTCAAGGAGCAGTCGCACAGGCTTGTGCAATTGCCTGCAGGCCAGGAGCAAGCGGCACTCTACCTTGACTACAGCAAGCGCGTCGAAGCCGCCCTGGCGACTCATCGACGCATTTTCAACGTCAGCCAGCGCCTTGACCAGAACCTCGGCGAAGCGCTGACAGATGACAAGATCCAGTTCTCGGGCAAGCGCAAGAAACTCGACACCATCATCCAGAAGAGGCGTTATTCGACCCTGATCACCCGCGCACAGATCCTTAGCGACCTGTATCAGTTGATCGTGAGGCGAGACCTGCTCACCGTAGAAAACTTCGAAAGCACCCTGCTTTCGCAGAAAACCTTGCGCAGCAAACATTTGCACGAAGCGCTGCTGAGCCACGACAGCCTGGCCGCTGCCCATCTGACAGCCGAAGAACAGAAAGCACCGCTGGAAAGCGCTCTGGGCGAATACAAACTGACACTGGGTAATGCCGAGTACCTGCTTTCGCGCAACTTGCCGGCGGTGGACAGCCGCAAGCTCAATGAGTACATCGCTGAACTGCATGCACTGATAGACCTGACCGAAAATGACCTTGCCTACGTTTCTGCTGCGGCCGACACGCAGGATGCAATGCCCGACCAGCCCCTGACCCACAGGGTACGTCCCATCAGGCGCAAGGTGATCCGTACCAACCGGGGCAGATCCCTGGTCGTCGAGCAGGCGGATGAGGACAGCGAAGCCGTGCAAATCGACCCGATGAGCGAGCAGACGATTGCGCGCTACCAGCAACAAGGTGATCACTGGGAAGCCGTGCCGAAAGCTGCGCCAGCGCCTGACTATGCTCGCCTGCGTCGCAGCGGCAATGACCTGCTGGCCCAGAAAACTGCCAGAATCGCCCACGCCTCTCGCCACCTGGACGGCCCCAACAGCCTGGCGGACCTACTCGACTTCTATATTCAGGACATGGCGGACATCGCCGCCCCTTTGCGTGCCGGCCCGGATCAAGGGCATTCACTGGCCGCCAGGCTGGAACAGGCAATAACCGAGGTACAGGCAGAAAAGAAGCGCCTGTTGACCACTGCTTACCTGAACACCCAACACCCGGACAGCAAAGCGCTGCGCTTTCTGGTAGAGGCCGGCGAAGTCGAGGTCAGGCTGACCAGAAGCCGCAAGAAACTCAAGGCCAACGACTTTCTGGATGTGTATGACATTTATCGGCTGCAGCCCAGAGCCAAGCTCTGGGAAGCGCATTTTCATTACACCAGCGCCACTGCCAATGCCCGGCGGTTCGTCAAAGGGCATTTGAAGTTCCCGGACGCCATGAGCCGTGACGAGCGATTGCAACGGGCACTGGCGCCCACGGAGCGCTATCAGATCTATCGGGGTGACTTGCGTCTGGAGCAGATCGAGGACCTTGTCCCGTTTCCCGACAACTGAGCGCAGCGGGCGTCAGGCCAGCGCCTTGTCCAGCGCCCGCTCTATTTCACCCTTGATGGTGCCGCTCATCATCGACAGCATCATGCCCAGCTTCAGCTCCACACGGATGCTGTCCTCGCCAATGTGCACGCTGCCGTTGGCACCGCTGCGCGCCACATCGACCCGGTCACCGTTCCAGGTGGCCTTCAGGTCGTATTCGCGGCTGAGCTTGTCGACCAGGGCTTCGGCCTTGGCACGGGCGGCATCGCGGCCGAGGGAGTGTTTGCGTTCGACGCTGATCTGGGTCATGCGGGTGTTCCTGAAGATGTAGACATAATCGGCATTATGCCCGCCCCTGCCGACTGGCACACCCCGCCAAGACAAATCCGCCCGTTCGCCCTAGAATGGCGGTAATTTTTTCCGGTGAAGCGATATGAACGACCAGCGCAAAGGCGAACACGCCGAACCCACCACCCATTTCGGCTACCAGGACGTCCCTGAAAGCCAGAAGGCGAAGAAAGTCGCCGAAGTGTTCCACTCGGTGGCCGCCAAGTACGACCTGATGAACGACGTGCTGTCCGGCGGCATGCACCGCCTGTGGAAGCGCTTTACCATCGAGCTGTCGGGCGTGCGCAGCGGCAACCGCGTGCTGGATATCGCCGGCGGTACCGGCGACCTGGCCGCCAAGTTCTCGCGCCTTGTAGGCCCGACCGGCCAGGTGGTGCTGGCCGACATCAATGATTCGATGCTCAAGGTCGGCCGTGACCGCCTGCTCGACCGTGGTGTGGCCGGCAACATCGAGTTCGTCCAGGCCGACGCTGAAAAGCTGCCGTTCCCGGACAACCACTTCGACTGCGTGACCATCGCTTTCGGCCTGCGCAACGTCACCCATAAGGACGAAGCCATCCGTTCGATGCTGCGCGTGCTCAAGCCGGGCGGCCGCCTGTTGATCCTGGAGTTCTCCAAGCCGACCAACAAGCTGATGTCCAAGGCCTACGATGCCTACTCGTTCGCCTTCATGCCGCTGGCCGGCAAGCTGATCACCAATGACTCGGAAAGCTACCGTTACCTGGCCGAATCGATCCGCATGCACCCGGACCAGGAAACCCTGAAGAGCATGATGGTCGAGGCCGGTTTCGACCGCGTCACCTACCACAACATGACCAGCGGCATCGTTGCCGTGCACCGGGGGATCAAACCCTGATGCTGCTGGCCGGGCTGCTCGCCAGCGTCGAACATGGCCTGAACCGCATCCTGCGCATGGACAGCACGGCCCTGCCGCGCCTGGCCGCGCTGGAAGGCAAGGTCATCGAGATCGACTGCCGCCAACCGGCCCTGCAGGTGTTCATCCTGCCCGATGAAGAAGGCATGATGCTCGCCGCACACTGGCAGGGCGACGTCGACTGCAGCCTGCGCGCCCCGGCTGGCAGCCTGGCGCAACTGGCCCTGGCCAGGGACAAGACCGCCGTGCTGCACAGCCCGCAGGTCGAACTGCATGGCGACAGCGCCGTGCTGCTCGACCTGTTCGGCGTGCTGCAGGATCTGGAGCTGGACTGGGAGCACGAGCTGCAACGCTGGCTCGGCCCGGTTGCCACGGCCATGCTGGCCGGCCATATCCGCCTGCGTGCACGCTGGACCCGCCAGGGCCTGGCGCGCTTCAGCCAGAACCTGTCCGAGTACCTGGCCGAAGAGTCCCGCACCCTGGTGGGCAAACGCGAAGCCGAAGCCGCCTTCAGCGAACTCGATGCCCTGAAACTCGACACAGAACGCCTTGAGGCCCGCCTCAAGCGCCTCTCCCGATCACTTGATACCAGCGATAACGCATGAAGCTGCTCGCCGTCCGCCGTCTTTTTCGCATCCAGCGTGTGGTGATCCGCTACCGTCTCGATGACCTGCTGTTCGACCTGCCGCTGCCCTGGTGGCTGATGAGCCTGCGCCTGCTGATGCCGTGGCGCTGGCTGCCGCGCAAGCCGTCCGAGCTGAGCCGTGGCGCGCGCCTGCGCCTGGCATTGCAGGACCTGGGGCCAATCTTCATCAAGTTCGGCCAGTTGCTGTCCACCCGTCGCGACCTGCTGCCCAACGACATCGCCGACGAGCTGATGCTGTTGCAGGACCGTGTGCCGCCGTTCGACCCCAAGCAGGCCGTGGCCTTGATCGAGGCACAGCTGGGCGCCCCGGTGGCGCAGCTGTTCAGCCGCTTCGACGTGGAGCCACTGGCCTCGGCCTCGGTGGCCCAGGTGCATGCTGCACGCCTCAAGACCGGCGAAGAAGTGGTGGTCAAGGTGGTGCGCCCGGGCCTGAAGCCGGTCATTGCCCAGGACTTGGCCTGGCTGTTCCTGATCGCCAAGGCCGCCGAGCGCGCCTCCGCCGATGCCCGCCGCCTTCACCCGGTGGAAATCGTTGGCGACTACGAAAAAACCATTTACGACGAGCTCGACCTGCTGCGCGAAGCGGCCAACGCCAGCCAGCTGCGGCGCAACTTCGAAGGCTCCGAGCTGATGTACGTGCCCCAGGTGTACTGGGACCTGTGCCGCCCCAAGGTGCTGGTGATGGAGCGCATCTACGGCGTGCCGGTGACCGACATGGCCACCCTGGCCGACCAGCGCACCGACATGAAACTGCTGGCCGAGCGTGGCGTGGAAGTGTTCTTCACCCAGGTGTTCCGCGACAGTTTCTTCCATGCCGACATGCACCCCGGCAACATCTTCGTCAGCACCGTTAAGCCGTGGAGCCCGCAGTACATCGCTATCGACTGTGGCATTGTCGGTAGCCTTACGGCCGAGGACCAGGACTACCTGGCGCGTAACCTGATTGCCTTCTTCAAGCGTGACTACCGCCGCGTCGCCCAGCTGCACATCGACTCGGGCTGGGTACCAGCGCACACCAAGGTCAACGAATTCGAAGCAGCGATCCGCACCGTGTGCGAGCCAATCTTCGAAAAACCGTTAAAGGATATTTCCTTCGGCCAGGTGCTGATGCGCCTGTTCCAAACCGCACGGCGCTTCAACATGGAAGTGCAGCCGCAGTTGGTGCTGCTGCAAAAGACCCTGCTCAACATCGAAGGCCTGGGCCGCCAGCTGTACCCCGACCTGGACCTGTGGAGCACTGCCAAGCCGTACCTGGAACGCTGGATGCGCGACCGTTACAGCCCCAAGGCGATGTTCGGCAACATCCACAGCCAGGTCGAGCAACTGCCGCACCTGGCCGACATGGCCCGCGACCTGCTCGAACGCCTGTCACAGCCGCACCTGCACGACCCGCAACTGCCGGAACGGCGCCGCCAGGGCGACCGCTGGGCACTGCGCCTGCTGGGCGCCGGCCTGCTCGGTGGAGGTGCGGTACTGGCCGCTGGCGCCGCCGAAGCCGCCAGCCTGGCCGCCCCGGCTGCGTGGCCGGCCTGGCTGATGCTGGCCGCAGGCCTTTACCTGATCGTACGCCAATAGCCAGCCGCGCCCGTGGCTGGCACACTAGCGCAAAGGGCCCGGTACAGGAGCGGGCCCGTTTTGGAGTCGACGATGAAAGACTGGCTGGACGAGATCAAGTGGAACAGCGATGGCCTGGTACCGGCAATCGCCCAGGACCACAAGACCGGACGCGTGCTGATGATGGCCTGGATGAACCGCGAATCGCTGGCACTTACCGCCGCCGAGCAACGCGCCATCTACTGGTCGCGTTCGCGTGGCAAGCTGTGGCGCAAGGGCGAGGAATCCGGGCATGTGCAAAAGCTGCATGAGCTGCGCCTGGACTGCGACGCCGACGTGATCATCCTGATGGTCGAGCAACTGGGTCATATCGCCTGCCATACCGGCCGTGAAAGCTGCTTCTACCGCGTGTACGAAGACGGCCAGTGGAAAATCGTCGACCCGGTCCTGAAGGACCCCGATGCCATCTACAGCGCAGGACACTGACATGAGCGACACCCTCAACCGCCTGGCCCAAGTGCTTGAAGAACGCAAGCAAGCGGCGCCTGACAGCTCCTACGTGGCCAGCCTGTACCACAAGGGCCTGAACAAGATCCTCGAAAAGCTCGGCGAAGAATCGGTCGAGACCATCATCGCGGCCAAAGATGCCGCCGTGAGCAAGGATTACAGCGATGTCATCTACGAAACCGCCGACCTGTGGTTTCATAGCCTGGTGATGCTCAGCGCGCTGGGACAGCACCCACAGGCCGTGCTCGATGAGCTGGAGCGCCGTTTCGGGCTGTCCGGGCACGATGAAAAGGCCGCGCGACAGCCTTCGGCTTGAGCACAACGCATTCTAGGAGAGCACCATGGGTATTTTTGACTGGAAACACTGGATCGTCCTGCTGGTCGTCGTGGTCCTGGTGTTCGGCACCAAAAAGCTGAAAAACTTCGGCAGCGACCTGGGCGAGTCGATCAAGGGCTTCCGCAAGGCCATGAACGACGAAGAGAACAAGCCGGCCGAGCCAACACCGCCGCCTGCCCAACCTGCTCCGCCGGTGCAGAACACTGCGCAGCAGAGCCAAGGCCACACCATCGAAGGCCAGGCCCAGCCGGTCCAAGAGCCACAGCGGAAAGACTGACCCATGTTCGGCATCAGTTTCAGCGAGCTGCTGCTCGTCGGCCTGGTCGCTCTGCTGGTGCTCGGGCCCGAGCGCCTGCCGGGTGCCGCGCGCACGGCAGGCCTGTGGATCGGCCGCCTCAAGCGCAGCTTCAACAGCATCAAGATGGAAGTGGAGCGCGAGATCGGCGCCGACGACATCCGCCGCCAGCTGCACAACGAACACATCCTGCAGATGGAAGAAGAAGCCAAGCGCATCCTCAACCCGATGACGCCACCCGCACAGCCGCCGGTAACCACGGCCAGCGTGCAGCCACCTGCCGGGCTGGAAGCCAGGCCGGTCGAGCCGCCTGCCGCCCCGGCCACGCCTTCTGAACCGCCTCAACCGCCGCGAGCCCCATGAGCGAGATCCCGGAACACGACCAGCCGATGCCGCTGGTTTCGCACCTGACCGAACTGCGCACCCGCCTGCTGCGGTGCGTTGCCGTTATTTTCCTGATCTTTGCCGGGCTGTTCTCCTTCGCCCAGCAGATCTACACACTGGTCTCGGCGCCGCTGCGCGAGCACTTGCCGGCCAATGCGACGATGATCGCCACCGACGTGGCCTCGCCGTTCCTCACGCCGTTCAAGCTGACCATGATCGTGTCGCTGTTCCTGGCGATTCCGTTCATCCTGCAGCAGATCTGGGGCTTTATCGCACCCGGGCTGTACCGCCATGAAAAGCGCATCGCCATTCCGCTGCTGGTGTCGAGCATCTTCCTGTTCTATGCCGGCATGGCGTTCGCCTATTTCCTGGTGTTCCCGCTGATCTTCGGCTTCTTCGCCAGCGCCACGCCGGAAGGCGTGTCGATGATGACCGACATCGCCAGCTACCTCGACTTCGTGATGACGCTGTTCTTCGCCTTTGGCGTGGCCTTCGAAATCCCGGTAGCAGTGGTGCTGCTGGTATGGATCGGCGTGGTCGACGTGAAGTACCTGAAGAAGATCCGCCCCTACGTGATCATCGGCTGCTTCGTGGTCGGCATGGTGCTCACCCCGCCGGATATCTTCTCCCAGACCCTGCTGGCCGTGCCCATGTGGCTGCTGTTCGAGGTGGGTGTGCTGTGCGGCAGCATGATTCGCAAACGCAGCGCCCATGACGAAACCGCCGACGACCATAACGACCAGCCACCTGCGACCCAACCGTGAACCTGCTGCTTCTTGAAGAGGCCGACTTTGTTTCGGCCGACCGCGTCGTTCTTGCTGACCGGCGCTTCACCCACATGCAGGACATCCACCGCGTGGCGGTGGGCGACAACCTGCGCGTGGGCCGTATCAACGGCCTAATGGGCAAGGCCACGGTGCTACGCCTGGAAAAGCACGAAGCCGAGCTGGAAGTTGCGTTTGACCAGCCCCCACCGGCCAAGCTGCCGCTGACCCTGGTGCTGGCGGTGCCGCGGCCGAAAATGCTACGTCGGCTGTTCCAGACCGTGGCCACCCTGGGCGTGCCACGCCTGATCCTGGTGAACAGCTACAAGGTCGAGAAAAGCTTCTGGCAAACGCCCTTCCTGCAGCCCGAGAGCATTCGCGAAAACCTGATCCTTGGCCTGGAACAGGCGCGCGACACCGTGCTGCCCGAAGTCATCATCGAAAAGCGCTTCAAGCCCTTCGTCGAAGACCGCCTGCCCGCCATCGCGGCTGGTACCCTGGGCCTGGTCGGCCACCCCGGCCCCTACCCCGCCTGCCCCCGTGCCGTGGAGCAAGCCGTTACCCTGGCCATCGGCCCCGAAGGCGGCTGGATCCCCTACGAAGTCGACCTCCTAGGCAAGGCCGGGCTGGCGCCGGTGCAACTCGGTGACCGTATCTTGCGGGTCGAGACCGCGGTAACAGCGCTGCTTTCGCGTATTTTCTGACGCAAACGCCGTTTTTTCGCCCATCAAGTTTCCCTCTCCCAGGCCGATGCATTGGCAATACAACAACTATTTGTACTGCCAAGTCGCCAGGGAGTCGTACATGTATCAATGGTTAGCCCAATCGCTGGGCAATGTGAGCGTCAATCGCAAACTGGGGCTGGGCTTCGGCCTGGTGCTGCTGTTGACCCTGGCTATCACCCTGACCGGCTGGCACGGCATGGACAGCATCATCGACCATGGCGACAAGCTGGGAAACATCTCGGTCATCCAGCAGTACACCCAGGAACTGCGCATTGCTCGACAGCACTACGAGCGCCGGCGTGACGATGCCTCGGTGGCAGAACTGGAAAAGGCCTTGGCCAACCTCGACCGCCAGGTACAGCTGATGCTCGGGTTGATCGAGCACCCCGCCGATCGCCAACGCCTGGAGCAGCAGCGCGAAGCCGTGCGCACCTACCAGCAGGCATTCAACGAACTGAAACAGGCTGGCCAGCGCCGCGAAGCCAGCCGTGACGTGCTCGGCGACAGCGCCGACAAGGCAGCGGAACTGATCGGCCGCGTGCAGCGAGGCCTGCAGCAAGGTGGCGATATCAACCAGTACCAGCATGCGGTGGATGTGAGCGCCCTGCTGCAGCAGGCACGTTTTCAGGTGCGCGGCTACACCTACAGCGGCAACGCCGACTTCCAGCAAACGGCGTTGAAGGCCATCGACCAGGCACTGGCCGAGTTGCATGCGCTGCCGTCCAAGGTGCCTGCCGAACATGCCGCCAGCCTGGACGATGCCGCCACAGCCATGGGTGGCTACCGTGATGCGGTCATCCAGTTCGGCAATGCCCAGACCGCCAGCGAGCAGGCCCTGCAACGCATGGCCGAACAAGGCACGGTACTGCTGCAGACCAGCCAGGCGATGACCACGTCCCAAACCGAAGTGCGCGACGCCGCTGCAGCCCAGGCCAAAACCCTGCTCGCGCTTGCAACCGTGCTGGCCCTCGCCTTTGGCCTGGTGGCCGCCTGGGCCATTACCCGGCAGATCATCATCCCTTTGCGCCAGACCCTGCGCGCCGCCGAGCGGGTGGCCAATGGCGACCTGACCCAGAACCTGCCCGTACAACGCCGCGACGAGCTGGGCCAGTTGCAGGCCAGCATGCAGCGCATGACCCAAGGCCTGCGCGAGTTGATCGGCGGCATTGGCGACGGGGTAACGCAGATCGCCAGCGCCGCCGAACAGCTCTCTGCCGTCACCGAGCAAACCAGCGCCGGGGTGAACAACCAAAAGGTCGAGACGGATCAAGTGGCGACCGCCATGAACCAGATGACCGCCACTGTGCATGAAGTGGCGCGCAACGCCGAGCAGGCCTCGGAAGCCGCCCTGATGGCCGACCAGCAAGCCCGCGAAGGGGACCGTGTGGTGGGCGAGGCCGTGGCGCAGATCGAGCGCCTGGCGGGCGAAGTGGTCAACTCCAGCGAAGCGATGAACCAGCTCAAGGCCGAGAGCGACAAAATCGGCAGCGTGCTCGATGTGATCAAGTCGGTGGCTCAACAGACCAACCTGTTGGCCCTGAACGCCGCCATCGAAGCCGCCCGCGCCGGCGAGGCCGGGCGTGGCTTTGCCGTGGTGGCCGACGAAGTGCGCAGCCTGGCCCAGCGCACCCAGCAGTCGACCGAAGAGATCGAAGAGCTGATTGCCGGCCTGCAAAGCGGCACCCAACGGGTGGCCACTGTGATGGACAACAGCCGCCAGCTGACCGACAGCAGCGTCGAGCTGACCCGCCGCGCCGGCAGTTCGCTGGAAACCATCACCCGTACCGTGTCGTCGATCCAGGCGATGAACCAGCAGATTGCCACAGCTGCAGAAGAACAGACGGCCGTGGCCGAAGAGATCAACCGCAGCGTGATGAATGTGCGGGACATTTCCGACCAGACCTCGGCAGCCAGTGAAGAGACAGCCAGTTCCAGCGTGGAGCTGGCGCGGCTGGGCACGCACCTGCAGGGGTTGGTGGGGCGGTTCAGGCTCTAAACCGAGGAGCCAGAGAACCTTCCTACATACAGCAGTGAAATTTCCTACCTGATTATCAGGTCAAGTCCTACAGCTCCGCTGCCGATTGGCAGAGGTGTCATGCTGGTAATACGCCTGCATGCCCTCCCCCAATCGCACGGAGACTTCCCATGCTCGGCTACCTCAACCGCAAGCTAGGCAACCTCAATGTCGCCGCCAAGCTGGCCCTCGGCTTCGCCGTGGTCCTGCTGCTCACCCTGGCCACCACCATCAGCGGCTGGCGTGCTCTGGATGGCGCCATCAACCGCTCGCAACAGCTCAGTGAAATTGGCCATATTAACGATCTGGTCAAAGACCTGCGTGCCGAGCGCATCACCTTCCGCGTACTCAGCGACGACACCAGCAAGGCACGCATCCAGCAGGCCATCGAGCAACTGGAGCGCATGCTGACCACGTTGCAGCAGCGCAGCAGCGTTGACGAGTCCCGTCAGTTGCTGACGCAGAAACTGCAATTGCTGCAACAGCTGCGCGAAGACTTCACCGAGCTGCAAAGCACCGTCGCCAGCCGTACGACACTGCGCCAGGCCATGCAAGCGCAAGCGCTCAAACTGGACGATGTCATCGACGACTTGCAGACCCAAGCCTTGCTGACGATGTCTGAGAGCCAACAAGGCAGCGCGCTGGGCCTGATGGAAAGCCTCAGTCGCCATGTCGAAGGCGCCAACCAGCAAAGCCTTGTACCGGCCTACACCTTCTCGCCCGTCGAGGCGTTCACCAAGGTCGGCGACGATGCACTGGACGCCGCCGACAAGAGCCTTGAGCAACTGCTAAAGGCTCTGGCGCCGCTGAGCTTGCCACGATCACTGACCGAGCAGCCCGGCGTCGAGTTGGCCAAATACCGGGCCAGCCTGGATCAGTACCGCCGCGCAGCGGTGCGCGCCGAGCAGTTGCAGGACAGCATGGAAAAAATGGGCGACGAACTGGGCGTGGCGAGTGTAGAACTGGCCGGGCGCAAAGTTGAACAACGGGACAGCGAAGCCCTGGCCGCCCGCTCGCTGCTCACCAGCGTGGCGCTGCTGGCGCTGTTGCTTGGGGTGGTAGCCGCCTGGCTGATTACCCTGCAGATCACGCAGCCACTACGTCAGACACTGGCCGTGGCCGCGCGCATCGCCAAGGGTGACCTGAGCCAGGTTGACACCGTGCAACGCCGCGACGAAATGGGTCAGCTGCAAACCAGCATGCGCGAAATGACCTTGAGCCTGCGCGAGCTGATCGGGGGCATCGACCAGGGTGTTGGTCAGCTGTCGCAGGCTGCCACACAGCTGGCGACCAGCAGCGAGGATACCAAGCTGCGCATCAACCAGCAGCGTGAGGAAACGGACCAGGTGGCCACCGCCATGAACCAGATGAGCGCCACCGTGCAGGAAGTGGCACAGAACGCCGAGCAGGCCTCGCTGGCCGCGACCAACGCCGACCAGCAGGCGCAACTGGGTGACCAGGTGGTAGCCGAAGCCATCGGCCGTATCGAGCAACTGGCCGGGCAGATGGACCATTGCCTGACGGCCATGCAGCACCTGGCGGGCGAAAGCCAGCGGATTGGCAGCATCCTCGATGTGATCAAGTCGGTGTCCGAACAGACCAACCTGCTGGCCCTGAACGCGGCGATCGAAGCCGCCCGCGCAGGGGAAGCAGGCCGTGGTTTTGCCGTGGTGGCCGATGAAGTGCGCGGCCTGGCGCAACGCACCTCGACCGCCACCGAAGAAATCAGCCAACTGATCAGCAGCCTGCACAACGGTACCGACGAGGTCACCCACCTGCTGGACAACAGCAAACGCCTGACCGAGCAGAGCGTCGAGCTCAGCCGCAAAGCCGGTGATGCCCTGGGCCAGATCACCCACACGGTGTCGAGCATCCAGAGCATGAACCAGCAGATTGCCACCGCCAGCGAGGAGCAGAGCGTGGTGGCCGAGCAGATCAACCGAAGCGTGCTGAATGTGCGGGATGTGTCTGACCAGACCAGTGCGGCCAGTGAACAGACTGCCGCGTCAAGTGGCGAGCTGGAGCAGCTGGGGCAGCAACTCCGGGGGATGGTGGGGCGATTCAGTATCTGAAGGGACCCTAATCAAGAGGCCAGATGTACCTGATGATCAGCGCCTCATGGGCTGCCTTGCAGCCCACTGACACGCGTGGCGTAACGCGAGAGCACCTGACAAAAATGCCAGTTGTCGTTAATTTCCAGCGCCATAAGCGTATTCGCGACACTCATCCAGATCGAGGCGTAGTCATGACGAATACAGAGTTTACAACGCAAATATTCTACCAGAACAATCACGTATTCAATACCTTGCAGAAATGTTCTACTTCTATATTCCTCCGGTGCATCACTGGCCCTCTTGCTGTGCTCAGCAGCGCACGCCCATCACCTTCGCTACTTGCCCACGATCAAAACCACTCGATCTTGACAACACACAGCACACTCGAAACCCGCAACATCAACTATACGCCGTTTGGGTATACCAAAAGCAGCGAAAGAGGAATTCCCGCATACGCGGGAGAACTACTCGACCCGCTATGTGAAAGCTATTTACTTGGCAAAGGCTTCCGCGCTTTTTCGCCTGAGATCAATCGCTTCAAATCGAGTGATACCGTACCACCCTTTGAAATCCTGAACTATTATGCCTACTGCGAAGGTGATCCTATCAACGCCGTCGACCCATCGGGTCATGCAAAAATTTTTGTGCCACATTCAAAATTCGACCATATCAGGCGCCGATTGGTCCAGGAAACTTCCAGCGTAACTGAATACACCCCAAGTCTTCTAGAGAACCCACACACACGCACACATGCCGAAGCAAGCCTGAGTCTGATAGAAAAAATCAACACTCTAGACGGTAAACGCCTTTATCAGTCCTCGCGTATAGTTAATGCTAAAAACAAGCTAGAGAGTGCACGCAGGGTTTTAGCAGAAGCCTACCAGTAGGCGACGGCAACTGGGGATACCGAAACAAAATGAGCGTTGAAGAACGCATTGCAAAAGTATGCTAAAGACTGCAAAAAAAGATGCACCCAAACAACTAAAACAAATAAACTGGAGCATTAACAATCTTCTCGAGCAGCTCAACTTTCACACCACCCAGCTCAAGTTAACTCGCTTTAAAGGAGAAGATTACAGTGAAATGCAAAACCACATATTAACATTGTCAGCCCAAATCAGAAAAAGTAAAACCGCACCCATTGAACGCGGATCAATTCACGCATTTATATATTAACCAGCCAAAAATCTGCTTACAGGAGGGACGCAATGCGCCCTCCTCCACTCACAGCACCTGCCGCAAAAACGCCTGCGCCCGCCCATCCTCCGGCGCCTCGAAGAACTGTGCCGGCGCCGCATCTTCCAGCAGCTTGCCGTGATCGAAGAACAGCACCCGGTCCGCCACTTCCCGGGCAAAGCCCATTTCATGGGTGACGCAGACCATGGTCATGCCTTCCTGGGCCAGGGTCTTCATCACATCCAGCACCTCGCCGACCATTTCCGGGTCCAGCGCCGAGGTGGGCTCGTCAAACAGCATCACCTTCGGGTCCATGGCCAGGGCGCGGGCAATGGCCACCCGCTGCTGCTGACCACCGGACAGGCGTGACGGGTATTCGTTGGCCTTCTGGGCAATGCCCACCTTCTCCAGCAACGCACGCGCCTTGGCCTCGCGCTCGGCCTTGCTGCGCTTGCGCACCACCTTCTGCGCCAGGCACAGGTTTTCCAGCACGGTCATGTGCGGGAACAGGTTGAAGTGCTGGAACACCATGCCCACTTCACGGCGGTACGCGTTGATGTCGGTCTTGGGGTCGGCCAGCTGCAGGCCATCAATGGCCACATGGCCCTCGTCGAAATGCTCCAGGCCGTTCAGGCAGCGCAGGAAGGTCGACTTACCCGAGCCCGATGGGCCGAGCACCACTACCACCTCGCCCTTGGCGACATGGGTGGTGACGTTATCCACAGCCCGTACCACTTGGCCACGGGTGTCGAAGACTTTCAGCAGGTCACGGACTTCAATCACTTTGCGCAAGCCTCCGCTCGAGCCGGCTGGCAATGTGCGACAGCGGCAGGTTGATCAGCAGGTACAGGCCTGCCACGCAGAACCAGATCTCGAACGTCGAGAACGAGGTGGTGATGGCCTCACGGCCGCTCTTGGTCAGTTCGGTAATGGCGATCACCGAAACCAACGAGGTGTCTTTGACCAGGCTGATGAACTGGCCGGCCAGCGGCGGCAGCACGCGTTTGAATGCCTGCGGCAAGATGACGTGCCGCATCGACTGGCCGGCGTTCAGGCCCAGCGAGCGGGCCGCTTCGTTCTGGCCCTTGGCAATGGACTGCACCCCGGCACGGACGATTTCGGCCACATAGGCGCCAGTGAACAGCGCCAGTGCCGCCACCCCGGCAAACTCCCGGGACAGGTTGAGCACGGTGCCGATGAAGAAGTAGAAGATGAAGATCTGTACCAGCAGCGGCGTGCCGCGCACCAGTTCGACATAAACGGTCGACAGGTCGCGCAGGGTCGGGTTGTTCGACAAACGGCACAAACCGGCGAACAGGCCGATTACCAGGCCCAGGGCGCCGGACACTACCGAGATCCACAGCGTGGTCCACAGGCCCCATGCCAGCGGGCCAGCCGCCCAATGACGGGTGACGCCAATCTGGTCGCCTTCGGCCACATCGTCGCCACGACTCAGTTGCAGGCTGTCCTTGGCCACATCAAGTACTTGTTCGGCGCCGCTTTCATCTTTCAGCGTGACGCGGGCGTTATCGCCGGAGATGACGATGTCCTGCACGGTGCCGTAATTGGCAGCGCGCTGTGTTTCCTCGGCCTTGTAGGCGAAGTATTGCGGTACACGGTTCCAGCGCCACTCGTAGGAAATCATCGAGGTGGCCATGTACAGGCTGATCGCCAGGCCTACCAGCACCAGGGCGGTCAGCCCGTGCCAGTGCCACTGGGCTTTCTTGTGTTTGATCACGTGGGGTACTTCCGTAAATGCGAACGCGCAGGGTTTGCCTGCGCGTCGGGGTCATAAAGCCGGGCTTATGGCCTGGGCCTTATTCCATTTCCTTCAGCCAGTCCTTGTTCTTGAACCACTTGTCGTGAATACGATCGTAGGTCCCGTCATGCTTGATCTGGTGCAGGAAGTTGTTGATGAAGTTGATGCTGTCGTAGTCGCCTTTCTTCAGGCCGAAGGCCAGCGGCTCGTAGGTGAAGGGTTCTTCGAGGAACAG
Organism: Pseudomonas sp. yb_9; assembly: GCF_043103635.1. Lineage (NCBI taxonomy): Bacteria > Pseudomonadati > Pseudomonadota > Gammaproteobacteria > Pseudomonadales > Pseudomonadaceae > Pseudomonas > Pseudomonas sp. yb_9. The sequence goes on from NZ_JBICKA010000047.1 coordinate 48,496, forward strand.
CAGCTTGCCAGCGCCGGCCTTCTCAACGGCCACCACGTTGTACGGTGCGTCGTAGACGAAGGCATCAGCCTTGCCGTTGACAACATCCATCACCGCTTCCTGCTCGTTGTCGTAGCCGTGGTACTTGGCTTTGCCGATCAGCTTCTTGGCGACCATTTCACCGGTGGTGCCCAACTTGGACGTCAGGCGGTACTTCTCGTTGTTGAGGTCTTTGTACGACTTGATCTCGCCCGCCAGTTCCTTGCGAATCAGCAGGGTCTGACCCACCACGATGAAGGGTTCGCTGAAGTTCAGGCGCAGGTTGCGTTCCTGGGTCAGGGTCATGCCGCTGCCGATCATGTCGAACTTGTCGGTCAGCAGGGCCGGGATGATGCCGTCATAGGCGGTGGATACAGCTTCGAACTTGACGCCCATGGACTTGGCCATGGCTTTGAGGATATCGACTTCGAAGCCGATGATTTCGCCACGCTTGTTGGTCATCTGGAACGGCATGTAGGTCGGGTCCATGCCCACCCGCAGGGTGCCGCGCTTGACTGCATCATCGATGGCGCCGGCCTGGGCCGCTGTCACGGCGACCAGGGCGGTAACACCGACCAGCAGTCGCGAAAGGTATTTCTTGATCATCACCAAGTCCCCTAGCAAGAAAAGTAGCGAATCTTATTGTATTGGCACGGCCGTACTGGCCGAGGCGTCGTTTCGGAATGGGATGCTAACGCATGGCGGCTCGGGGACCTAGAGCCGGGGGGGACTTTGTTGGCCAAAATCGGATTGTGGCCGAAGAATCGAGCGCCGCTTGCGCGGCGCATCGCGAGCTACGCTCGCTCCTACGGGTATTCATCGTAGGAGCGAGCGTAGCTCGCGATTGCGATCAATCAGGCGCCGACGAGTGCCGGTTGGCCTTCGTTCTCCGGATGCAGCGGCAACAGCGGCGAATGTGGGTCGTTCTTGATCGACGCACGCCACACATCGATCCACGCCGCATTGGGCTCGGCCCACACCTGCTCGTGCAGGCGGCTCAAGGCCACCGGGTCGCTGAGCAGGGCCAGGCGGGTATTGAGGTCCAGCCCTTTCGGCCCAACCTCCATGGCCTTGGCCACACGCTCAGCACGCAGCGCTTCGATCGGCGCCGCCTGACCATGACGGGCAGTGGCCATGGCACAAGCCAGGGCGTTCTGGCGTGGGTCGACCACGGCCCGCACGAAGCCGTCATGCAGGGCATGCCAGCGGTTCTCGTGGGTGTACCGGTCGGTGGCCAGCAACTCTTGCGGGGTAGCGTATTCCTCGGGAATGAGGAACAGCTTCTCGTCTTTGGCTGCCAGGCCCAGGCGCGTACGGCTGGAAATCACCGAAACCGGGATCGACAGCACCAGCGAGCCAACGATAGGCGCCAGCCACCACAGGAAGCTCGGGTTCAGCCACGCCACCAGCCCAGCCCAGGCAATACCCAGCAGGGTTTGCGGACCATGGCGGCGCACAGCCTCGCCCCACGGAGTGGAGTCGTCGTCACGTTGCGGCGAATTCCAGGTCGCGGCCCAGCCGAGGAACGCGGCCAGCACGAAGCGGGTGTGGAAGATCATGCGCACCGGTGCCAACAGCATGGAGAACAGCATCTCCATCAGCATCGACAAGGTGACCTTGACGCGCCCGCCGAACTCGACGGCACCTTTGGCCCAGATCAGGATGACACTGAGCAGCTTGGGCAGGAACAGCAGCACGATGGTGGTGGAGAACAGCGCCACGGCCTTCTCCGGGTGCCACTGCGGCCACAGCGGGTACAACTGGTACGGCTCGATGAAGTACTGAGGCTCCATCAGGGTGTTGGTCGCCAGCAGCGCAGTCGACAGCACCAGGAACAGGAACCACAGCGGCGCCGACAGGTACGACATCACCCCGGTGAGGAACACCGCACGGTGCACCGGGTGCATGCCCTTGACCAGGAACAGGCGGAAGTTCATCAGGTTGCCGTGGCACCAGCGGCGGTCCCGCTTGAGCTCGTCCAGCAGGTTTGGCGGCAGCTCTTCATAGCTACCCGGTAGGTCGTAGGCGATCCACACGCCCCAGCCGGCACGGCGCATCAGCGCGGCTTCGACGAAGTCGTGAGAAAGGATTGCACCGGCGAACGCGCCCTTGCCCGGCAACGGCGCCAGGGCGCAGTGCTCGATGAACGGCTTCATACGGATGATCGCGTTATGGCCCCAGTAGTGCGACTCGCCCAGCTGCCAGAAGTGCAGGCCGGCGGTGAACAGCGGGCCGTACACGCGGGTGGCGAACTGCTGCATACGTGCATACAGGGTATCCATGCCCGAGGCTTTCGGCCCGGTCTGGATGATGCCGGCGTCCGGGTTGGCCTCCATCAGGCGCACCAGGCTGCTCAGGCACTCGCCGCTCATGACGCTGTCGGCGTCGAGCACGACCATGTACTTGTACTCGCCACCCCAACGACGGCAGAAGTCGTCGAGGTTGCCGCTCTTGCGCTTCACCCGGCGCCGACGGCGGCGGTAGAAGATGCGGCCAAAGCCTTTGGTTTCGCGGCACACGTCCAGCCAGGCCTGTTGCTCGGCCACGGCAATGTCGGTGTCGTTGGTGTCGCTGAGCACGAAGAAGTCGAAACGGTCGAGGTTGCCGCTGGCGGCCACCGACTCGAACGTTGCACGCAGGCCGGCGAACACGCGCGGCACGTCTTCGTTACAGATCGGCATAACCAGTGCGGTACGCGCCTCGGGTGCAATCGGCTCGTTGCCGGCGCTGCTGCCCGAAATCTTGTACTTGTCGCGCCCGGTGAGCAGCTCGAGGAAGCCCATGAGCGCAGTCCAGAAGCCCGCCGACACCCAGCAGAACAGGATGCCGAAGAGAATCAGGATGGAGGTTTGCAAGGCATACGGCCACACCTGCACCACCGTATCCCACAGCGACTGGTTGAGGATTTCGTCGAGGTCGACGAACGACCAGCCTTGGTAGGGCAGGATGCCCTTCATGTACCAGCCGGCGACGATGGTCTGGCCGATCATCAGGGCCAGCAAGATGTAGCGGCGGATCGAGCCGACCGTGCGCCAGCGCGCCGGCGGCAGCTCGCGCTTGGGTGGCTGCGGGGCATTGGTGCGGCCGGTCATGCGCCGCCACATGCGGATCAGCACGTTGGTGCGCCAAGGCTCTGGCACCACTTTGGTGCGTTTGATCGGCGGGGCGATTTTCAGGCACAGGCGGCCGCTGCCGTCGACACCGAGCATTTCGGCGTCTTCCAGCTCGGCGGCGCTGCCCACGGTCAGGCGCGGGCCCACCGAGGCCTGCACGGCCTCGGCAGCGTCGGCGGCCGGTTTGGCCGCCAAACGTTGGTGCAGCTCACTGAACGACGTGCAATTGGCGAGCTCCGCCCGTTGCTCGTCACTCAGTGGTAGGTGAGCCAGGTACTCGCCAAGCGATACTGGCCTTGCGCTTGAGTTACTCATCGGCAGGCAACTGATAGCTCCAGGTCTCGGTCAGCACCTTCTCGGTGGTGGCCGGGGCCCCGTTGGTGGGCGCCGCATCGGCGGCAGGTTGTTCGGCCTTGGCAGTTTGCTCAGCCTTGACGGCTTTCTCGGCCTTGGCATGTTTGGCTGCGGCCTTGTCCTGCTTGGCGTCCTGCGCAGGCTTGGCGGGTTCGACCGGCACATCGCGCACCAGCGCGGCACGCATTTCGGTCGATTTGTTGGCTTCCTTGACCTTCAAGCGCAGGGTCAGGCGCCAGCCCTTGGTCTCAGGGTTATAGCGCAGATTGTTCTCGACCACCTCGGCGTTGTCGCCCACGCTGATCTGGCTGCGCACGGCGGTGTCTTCCGGCAGTGCGGCCAGGGCCGGGCCGGCGAAGTCGACCAGGAAGGCCACGCTGCCGTCTGGCTGGCGAATCAGGTTGGACTGCTTCACGTCACCGGTGGAACGCAGGGTCTGCTTGACCGAGCCCAACTCAGGCGCCTGGAACTTCGCCTCGTTGATGGTCCAGTGCAGGCGGTAGGCGTACTCGAACGGCTTGCCTGGCTCCGGCAGCTTTTCCGGGCTCCAGAAGGCAACGATGTTGTCGTTGGTCTCGTCGGCAGTCGGGATTTCGACCAGGTCGACGGTACCTTTGCCCCAATCACCCTTCGGCTCGATCCAGGCGCTTGGGCGCTTCTGGTAGTTGTCGTCGAGGTCTTCGTAGTCGCTGAAGGCGCGCTGACGCTGCATCAGGCCGAAACCACGCGGATTCTCGACACTGAAGTTGCTCACGGCCAGGTGTTTCGGGTTGTTCAGCGGGCGCCAGATCCACTCGCCATTGCCGGCGTGGATCGACAGGCCTTCGGAGTCGTGCAGGGCCGGGCGGTAGTTGAGCACCTTGGACGGCTGGTTAGGGCCGAACAGGTACATGCTGGTCAGCGGGGCTATGCCCAGGCGGCTGACCTGGTCACGCAGGAAGACCTGGGACTGTACGTCGACCACGGTATCGTTGCCCGGGCGCAGGGTCAGCTTGTAGGCACCGGTGGAGCGTGGCGAATCCAGCAGGGCGTAGATCACCAGGTGCTTGTCGGCCGGTTTGGGTTTTTCGACCCAGAACTCGGTGAAGCGCGGGAATTCCTCGCCCGATGGCAGCGCGGTGTCGATGGCCAGGCCACGGGCCGACAGGCCGTACACGTGGCCCTTGCCGACCACACGGAAATAGCTGGCGCCAAGCAGGGTCATGATCTCATCCTGCTTGTCGGCCTTGTTGATCGGGTACAGCACGCGGAAGCCGGCGTAACCCAGATTTTTGGTGGTTTCCGGGTCGTGTGGCACGTCACCGAACTCGAAGCGGCTCGGGTCGTACTTGATTTCCTCGACCTTGGTGGCGGTGACCTCGTTGATTTTTACCGGGGTATCGAAGTGCATGCCCTGGTGATAGAACGACAGCTTGAACGGGGTCTTGTCCTTGGCCCACTCGGCCTTTTCCTGCAGGAAATGAATTTTCTGATAGTCCGCAAACTTCATGTCGCGGAATACGGCCGGCAGGTTGCTTTTGGGTGCTTCGTACTTCTGGCCGGCCAGATCCTTTGCCTTGGCTGCAACATCGTCAAGATTGAATGCCCACAGCTGGCCCGCGCTCATCAGGCCGACCAGTGCCACACTGGCCATCAAAGCCTTGCGCAGCCCGGTTCCGGGGATTCTTGATGCTTTTTGGGGACTAACAATCACGAGCAACCCTCGCCGAAAACAGATCATGAAACCAACGGCCAGCGACAAATGCCGGGTTGGCGAGCACTGTTCGGACCCCGTGAGGGCGTAATGATTCCCCAAACGGATCCAGACAATGCTCGAGTCAGAGTGAAACGAACCTGCGAACGCAGGTCCATGCAGCGCGCGATTATCCAGCAGGTCGCGTGACAACGCATCAGGCTGGAACAACTATTTATCGTACAAAACCCCTTGTTTTCCCATAAACAAAGGGTTTTTTGAGTTCACATTTGTAACATAAATGTTACGGGGCCATCATTGACCAGGTGCACCTGCATATCCGCACCGAAGCGGCCACTGGCCACGTCGGTGTGCTGCGCGTTTGCCTGCTGCAAAAGATAGCCGAACAACTCGGCGCCGAGGGCCGGTGGCGCTGCCGTCGAGAAGCTCGGGCGCATGCCGTTGCGGGTGTCCGCCGCCAAGGTGAACTGCGACACCAGCAACAAACCGCCACCGACATCCTTGAGCGACAGGTTCATCTTGCCCTGCTCGTCGCTGAACACACGGTAGTTCAACAGCTTGTGCAACAGCTTATCGGCCTGTTCACGGGAATCTTCAGGCTCGACGGCCACCAGCACCAGCAAACCCTGGTCGATGGCGCCGACCACCTCGCCCGCCACTTCAACCCGCGCACCCCGCACGCGCTGGAGCAGGCCCCTCATGCTTCTTCCAGCGGCAGGTCGAGCAGGCGCCGGGCCATCTGGTCGGCCGCACGCACCAGGGCATCGGTAATACCCGGCTCGGAAGCCGCGTGGCCGGCGTCGCGGATGACTTTCAGCTCGCTGTTCGGCCAGGCCTGGTGCAGTGCCCAGGCGTTGTCCAGCGGGCAGATCACGTCGTAGCGGCCGTGCACGATAACCGCCGGCAGGTGGGCGATTTTCGGCAGGTCGCGGATCAGCTGGTCCGGCTCGAGGAAGGCATTGTTCATGAAGTAGTGGCATTCGATGCGGGCGATCGACAGCGCACGTTGCGGCTCGGAGAAGCGATCGACCACCAGCGGGTTGGGGCGCAGGGTGGCCGTGCGGCCTTCCCAGGTGGACCAGGCCTTGGCGGCGTGCATCTGGGCAATCTGGTCATTTCCGGTCAGGCGCTTGTGGAAAGCCTTGACCAGATCGCCGCGCTCTTCCGACGGAATTGGCGCGATGTAGTCCTGCCAGTAGTCCGGGAACATTCGGCTGGCGCCTTCCTGGTAGAACCACTCGATCTCCTGCGGCCGGCACAGGAAGATGCCGCGCAGGATCAACCCATGCACGCGCTCGGGGTGGGTCTGGGCATAGGCCAGGGCCAGGGTGGAGCCCCAGGAACCGCCGAACAGCACCCACTTGTCGATACCCAGGTGCTCACGAATGCGCTCCAGGTCCTCGACCAGGTGCCAGGTGGTGTTGTTCTCCAGGCTCGCGTGTGGCGTGGAGCGGCCACAGCCGCGCTGGTCGAAGGTGATGATGCGGTACAGCGTGGGGTCGAAGTAGCAACGGCTCTGGGCGTCGCAACCGGCGCCCGGGCCGCCGTGGATGAACACCACCGGCAGACCTTCGGGCGAGCCGCTTTCGTCGACATACAGCACATGCGGCGCTTCCACGGCCAGATCGTGCCGGGCGTAGGGTTTGATCTGCGGGTAGAGGGTCTGCATTGCGCACTCCGTGTGAGGATATTGACTGCCGTTGGGCATCATAAACCTGAATTGCGCTTAGAGCACCGTCCTCTAGGGTACGGCCACAAACCGGGCACACATATTTACCTCCAGCAGGCCAGGCAGCCCCCCGATAGTCCCTTGTCCCATACCTAGCAAGGGCCCACCATGCCAACCTCAGCCACCACGTCGCCTAGTGTTCATTACACCACCATCGAGCGCAAGATCCCCAATTGGCTCAGGCACGCCCCGCCAGAGGTTCATCGCGCCATGCGCAACGGGCAGCAGGCTCCAGCCTGGCTGGCCACAGCGATCCAGCGGCTACCGAAAATCGCCAAGGCATGGCAGGAAGAACATGCCCGTCACCGCGAACACCAGGCACAGGTGCAGAAACTGTTCGAACAGCTACCTGACCTGCAAGCCTACGCCGCCCAGGCCCTGACTGAAGCCATCAAGCAGCGATTCGGCCTCGACCTGGATGTGCACAACACGTACCTGGTCGATGCCCGCCTGATCGACTCGACCAACGCAAGCGACGCGCGCATGGCCGTAAACCAGGCCACCCGCTCTCTGCTGCAAAGCGCCCTACACAACTTTGACCAGGACGCCGCTGCCGAGCAAGGCATGGACGCGCCCAAGGCGCTGCTGAAGAAGTCCGTCATCCTCGATCATCGGCGCTTCATGGGCACCGTCCCGATCCGCAATGCAGTGGATATCAACGCCGAAGCCTTCGCCGACCTGTGCCGCACGCTGGACATCGGTGGCAAGTACCATGACCTGGTGCATGCGATCTATTACCCTCCGGGCGCGCAGCGCAGCGCGGATGAAGCCAGGCAGTCCGTTTACCAGACCCTGGAGCAAGCAGAGGTTTCGGCCTTCCGGCAGTCTTTGCATTTCGCCCGCCTCAAAGGCGATATCAGCGAGGCGCTGTACACCGCAGCCCTTGCAGTCCCCGTAGACCAGCCGCTATCGGCATCCTCGCCCGTAACGTTCAGCTTTCTCGACTTGTGGGAAGCGGAGCTGACCGGGGTTGTGCTGATCACCATGCGCGCCGCAGGTCATCAGGCCGTGGCACTGTACATCCCGGAGGACAGCGCAGAGCCCCTCAAGGAATTTACAACCCTGGAGGCTTTGCAGGCCGACTTGCGCGACAGGCTTCAGGCCAACATCAGTTACCTGGACAAGCACATCGCCGACCGCGACAAGGCATCGACGATCACTCGTCTCAAGGACCGTCTCACGCCCATCGCGTGGAGCGTTCGCGGGGTACGTGAGCGTGTCCCCGACCCGCATGCCGCCCTGTATCCGGTTAAAAAGCCATTCAGCCACGCGTTCCAGGGCGTCATGGCCTTCCAGAAAGCCGAACGGCATGAAAAGGATGTTCTGTTCCACGCAACTCCAACCGATATCGTCGACCGGCGCACCGCCCAGGCTCACCGGGAGCTGATCGCCAGTCGTGTGCTGACGGGCCTGAACATCGCCGGTTTCTTCGTGCCTGGACTGGGCGAGTTGATGCTTGCCGTCTGCGTGACCCAACTCGCTTACGAGGTATACGAAGGCATCGAGGCCTGGAAGAACGACGAACGCGACATGGCGTTCACCTACATGGTCGATGTCATTGAGAACGTGGCAATCATGGCCGCTTTGGCCGCAGCAGCCAAAGCAGCTGGAAGCCTGTCAGGTAGTGAAGGTGCCGGTGCGCTGGAAGGGCCGGAGGTAGAAAATGTTGCGGTGACGACACCCTCCTTCATCGAAGAGCTGGTGGAAGTCGAGCTACCGGATGGCAGCACACGCCTGTGGAACCAGGACCTGACCCCCTTCGAACAAGACGTCACGCTCCCATCAAACGCCAGCCCCGATGGGCTTGGGCTGTACCGTCAGGATGGCAAGATCTGGCTACGCCTCGAAGGCAAGACATTTTCACTCAAATGGAATGCCGACACCGGCACCTACAGCATTGAGCACCCCGCCAAGGCAGGCGGGTACGAGCCACCACTGCGGCACAATGGCGCCGGGGCGTGGCTGCAGGTAACGGACAAGCCGCTGAGCTGGTCGGGCATCGCACTGCTGCGCCGCATCGGTCACTTGAATGCCCAATTCGACGAACCGACGTTGCAACGAGTAATTGCGGTGAGCGACACCCACGAAGACGTACTGCGTCGGGCTTTGGCCGAGAACCAGCGGCTGCCGGCCTTGCTGGAAGACACGCTGCAACGCTTCAAGCTGGACGAAACGATCCGCCGGTCGCCGGACGCAAGCAGCTGGCCAGCCGAGTTTTCCCGGGCTTACGCCCGCGTATCGAGCGAACTGCCGCCGGAAGCTGAGACCATCCGGCGGGTATATCCGAACCTGCCAGTCGCCATAATCGCTGAGCTGGAGCGCGGCGCCAACGCCAGCGAACGGCAAATGCTCGGCAGCGGCAAAGTTCCCATGCGCCTTGGCGAGGAGATCCGCGTCTACCAGCAACACATCCGCCTTGCACGCGCCCGCGAAGGGATATACCTGTCGTGTGTGCCAAACTGGGACAGCGACCGACTGATCATGCACACGCTTGAGCGCCTGCCAGGCTGGCCCGCGGAAACAAAACTGCAGATGCTCCAGCGCATGTCCTGGCCTGCCCAGGAGCAGCGTATCGGCCCGCAGGACACGCGGCCCTACCCGACCATCACCCATGCAGGGGCAGGCTACATCGTGCACGATGAAAGCCGCCCCAATGCAGCGGTAACAGCATACCCAGACCTTTATGCCGCGTTGTACCAGGCGCTGCCTGAGGCCATGACGCAGTTGGGCGTCGCAGATCAGCTAGCGCTGAAGCGCCTGGTACAGGAAAGCCCCCTACTGCCCCGTTCGACCATGAGGACGATACTGGGCATGCAACCGGTTCGTCCCGGCTACCGTTCGCCCATGCGCTTGGCCGATGGGCGCCTGGGCTATCCGCTGAGTGGGGGCCGCCAGGCAACACAAGGCGTTACCCGCCAGCGCCTGATCGACGCGGTCGAAGCAACAGGACTCGTTGAACATACCGGGCTATCGGCGGACCAGATACTGCTTTCGCTTGCCAGTGGTGGCCGCACGCAAGTACAGATTCTCGAGCATCTGCAGGTGCTGCTGGAGCAGCGCAATGAACTGCAAAGCAGGCTGGCGGACTGGAGCGAGGGCATTTCACCCGAGACAGCGCAGGCTGCACGCGACCACAACGGCCTGCACGAGTCGATCATGCAACACTGGTATGACACCGCCCTGGCGGATGACACCCAGCACACGGCCGAGCTGCGTGTTACCCGCGTCCCCTTGGCCGATATCCCTCTCACCCTGCCCGATTTCTTCACCAATCGCGTGCGCAGCCTGAGCCTGCTCGATCTACCGTCAGGCAGCCTCTCCGGCTGGGCACAGCACGAACGCTTGCTACAACGCCTGCTCAGGCAGATGCCGCAGCTCGAATCACTGGAAATCAGCCGGCCCTATAACCCCAGGTCTACACCTTCTTTCTTTCTGCTCAGTGTCCCTTCCATCACCCAGATCCTGCCCGAGCTGCAACGGCTGGTGCTCACCAACCAGAACCTGCCGTTCTCCGAAAATGAACTCAACCTGTTGGCGGGGCTTCGCCAGTTGAGGTACCTGGACCTGAGTGGCAATCGCCTGGCCCCGAACAATAGCCCAAGCTTCCATGAACTGTCCCTGGATTTTCTGGGCCTGGATCACATGCAACTGGCACAGTGGCCGATCGGGATTGGCAGTGATGCCCTGGGGCGTATCGCCCGCCTGTCCATGCGCAACAACAACCTCAGGTCATTGCCATCATTCCTGCTCAATGAAGCCGACGCACTGCCCAACCCGACGGTGATCGCACTCGAAGGCAACCCTGTCAACGAAACCCATTTACAGCGTTTGCTGCTGAACGAGCGGACCGAGACAGCCGGTATTACCGTGGATGTGCCTGCAGAGTTGACAGGCCGGCTTGCACGCATTCGCGATGAGCGCCAGCAGATGCGCGACGCGATCGAAGGCTGGGCCCAGGCGTCCAGTTCCAGCAACCCGCTGACCCAGGCCGCGCTGGCGGACAGGCAGCGCATTCAGGCAGCGATCAGCCAGTTCTGGGAGCAACAGGAGCAGGGCCAGCGATACCTGCGCCTGCAACTGGAGGACGTGGCTGTCGATCAGTTCCCCAGGCGGCTTCCAGCATTCTTTGATGAGCGGGTTCAGGCACTCGTCCTGACCCGCACCATCGGCACCGCGTCGCAACTCGAAGACCTGCTCAGCCGCTTCCCCAATGTCACCCGGCTGACCATCGATGCACATCAGGCGGCCACTTCCTCACTGGCCTCTGCCTTGGCGCGCCTTCCCCAACTCAACTATCTGGAGTTTCGCAACATGGGGCTGGCCGTCGACCAGGCCATGCTGGAAGTCTTCGCGGGCCTGGAACACCTGACGTCACTGGACTTGTCCGGTAACCACGTCGGTACCATCAGCCAAGTACCCGCACGGCTGTCCAGCAACCTGCAATCACTTGCGCTGACCAACATGAACCTGCAAGCCTGGCCCAGCTGGTGCGACAGCTTGCTGCCGCTGGAACTGCTGGACTTGAGTAACAACCGCATTACCCAATTGCCCGAGCACATTCTCTCGAACCTGAACAATCCCATGCCGATTTCGTCGATCTCGCTGTTCGACAATCCATTGCCCCTTGAGACCATCATGCGTGTCCGCGCATTCTCGGACAGCCAGCACAGTTTTTCCTTTGCGCTGGACATCCCGGACAACCTGTTGCTTGTCAATTCTTCGAGCGAAGGATCACTCGACCATCCTCACTTCCCTCTGATGAGCGACGATACGCCCAGGCTCGAAGACTGGATGCTGGGTAACGAGGCCCAGAACGAGGCCTTGCGCGACTGCTGGGAAATGCTCGAAGGCAGTGATCTGCTGCGCCTGGCAGGCCGTTTGCGCAATGCTGCGCCCTATATGGACCCGACCTCGCAAGCCAGCTTCTGCGAGCGGGTGCGCATGGTGCTGGTTGTGGCCGCCAGCAACGAAGCTGAGCGCCCGTTGATGGAGAGTATCGCCGCGGCCGCATTGCCTCACCCGGAAACCGGCTCGCAGACTTGCCACGATGGTGCCCTGCAGGAGTTCAACAATATCGAGTTGTACCTGATGGGACAGCGCCTGATGATCGAGGCTGGCGATACCCTGCAAACGTTGCGCAGGCGCCTGTTGCAGCTGTTCAGGGTCGAGCAGCTGGAACTACTGGCCCAGCAGCGATCCGGCTCGGGCGACAGGGTTTCGGTGCGACTGGCCTACCGCCGCGAACTGGCCAGGGAGCTCGACCTTCCACTGGCCGACAGCATGCGTTTTCGAAGTGCCGCAAACCTGGCGCCGGATGAACTGTCGCAGGTGCTGGAAAAGGTGCGCAAAAGTGAACTGGGCGATCCCCTGGTCGACTACATGCTGGCGAACACGGACTGGGTTGCACGCCTGAGAGCCGAGCATGCCGACCGCTTTGCACAAGTAGAGGCACGCTTCCGACAGCATGTGCTTGAACTGGCCAGCAAGGACCACTCACTTGAGGAGGAATTGAGCCTGCAGCAGAGATTGCAAAACGATAAAAATCTGGAGGAGCAGGAACTGTTGCGTGAGCTCACGATAGCGCAGATTAACAGCTGATCACTCCCTGCAACTGGCGACGCGCATTGCCCGCAGCGCGTCGCCACCTTCACGGGCGAACTTCAACGCCCATACTGCGCCTTGCCCCAATCCAGCAGTGCCTGCAAAAGCTGCGTCAATACCTGCTGAGTCGGTTGCGCCAGGTCTTCGCGGTAGGCAAATGGCTCGGTCTCATTCATGTAGGTGCACTGCGCCAGCTCCAGTTGGACGGCATGGATGTGGTTGGCCGGGTCGCCGTAATACCGGGTGATGTGCCCACCCTTGAAGCGGCCATTGAGTACATGGCTGTAGTTTTGGGCTTCGGCACATACGCCCTTCAACCGCTCGGCCAGCAGCGGATCGCAGCTGGCGCCATTGAAGGTACCTAGGTTGAAGTCCGGTAACTTGCCATCGAACAGGTGCGGGATGCGCGAGCGGATCGAGTGGGCATCCCACAGCAGTGCATAACCAAACTGTTCGCGCAAGCGCTCCAGTTCACGGCGAAGCGTGCCGTGATACGGGCGCCAGATCTGCTCCAGGTAGCGCTTGCGTTCTTCGCCAGACGGCGCCAGCCCCTCTTTGAACAGCGGTTCGCCTTCAAACAACGTGGCCGGGTACAGGCCAGTGGTGGCGCCGGCGTACAGCGGCTTGTCGTCATCCGGGCGGTTCAGGTCGATGACGAAGCGCGAGTACTCTGCAGCTACCACGCTGGCGCCCATGTCGCGGGCGAAGTCGTACAGCTGCGGGATGTGCCAGTCGGTGTCCGGCAAGCTGCGCGCCTCATCGACCAGGCCATCGCGCACGGCGTCGCTCAGGCGCAGGCCGGCATGCGGCATGCTGATCAGCAGCGGCAGGTGGCCTTGATGAAAACTCAGTACCTTGTCCATCGTGCCTCGCTTAGTGGGAAATTTCGTGGCCCTTGCGCACCACGCGCTTGAGCAGGTCGCCACCCAGCCAGTAGGCCAGGTCGGCGGGGCGTTCGATTTGCCAGGCGACGAAGTCGGCTACCTTGCCCACTTCCAGCGAGCCGTGGCTGTCGCCAAGGCCCAGCGCCGTGGCGGCATGCACGGTGACGCCAGCCAAGGCTTCTTCTGGCGTCATGCGGAAACAGGTGCAGCCCATGTTCAACATCAGCCGCAGCGACAACCCTGGCGAAGTGCCGGGGTTGAGGTCGCTGGCCAGGGCAATCTTCACCCCGTGGCGGCGCAAGGCCTCCATCGGTGGCAGCTGGGTTTCACGCAGGAAATAGAAGGCGCCCGGCAGCAGCACGGCGACGGTGCCGGCTGCGGCCATGGCAATGGCGTCTTCCTCGGTCATGAACTCCAGGTGGTCGGCCGACAGTGCCTGGTAACGCGCTGCCAGGCTGGAGCCGTGCAGCGACGACAATTGTTCGGCGTGCAGCTTGACCGGCAGGCCCAGTTCGCGTGCCTTGATGAACAGCCGCTCGACCTGGGCCGGGGAAAACGCCAGGTGTTCGCAGAATGCATCCACGGCGTCCACCAGGCCCTCGGCAGCCAGGGCCGGCAGCATCTCGTCACAGATGTGCGCGATGTAGTCGTCGGGCCGGCCGGCGTATTCCGGCGGCAAGGCGTGCGCGGCCAGACAGGTGGCGCGCACCGCCAGCGGCAGTTCGTCGGCCAGGCGCCGGGCCACGCGCAGCATCTTGCGTTCGTTGGCCAGGTCCAGGCCGTAGCCGGACTTGACCTCGATCATGGTCACGCCATCGCGCATCAGCGCCTGAACCCGCTGGCGAGCACTGGCGAACAGCTCGTCTTCGCTGGCGGCACGGGTAGCCCGCACGGTGCTGGCGATACCGCCGCCCTGGGCAGCGATTTCGGCATAGCTCACGCCCTGCAGGCGCTGCTCGAACTCACCGCTGCGGTTACCACCGAACACCGCGTGGGTGTGGCAGTCGATCAGCCCCGGGGTGACCCAGGCGCCGTCCAGGTCCACCGTGCGGTCAGCATCGACCGGCGCCAGTTCGGCGCGCGGGCCGATCCACTCGATCAGCCCGGCACAGGTGACGATGGCCGCGTCCTCGATGGCCGAATAACGGCCCTCGGCCATGGTTGCCACATGGCAATGCTGCCAGAGGGTTCTCATGCATAATCTCCTTTACTAACGGTGCAGCTCGACGGGCTCTGCTGCCGGCTTGCCCTGCCCTGCACGCGGCTTGCACCACAGCAGGTAGGACGCCACCAGGAACACCACCCAGACCACGCCGACGATCAAAGCCGCCTGGGTGTCCGGGAAGTAGCCGAGCACACCAAAGATGAACACCATGAACGCGATGGCCATGGCCGGGCCGTAGGGCCAGAACGGTACCGGGAACTTGAGTTGGGCCACTTCCTCACGGCTCATGCTGCGGCGCATGGCCACCTGGGTAAGCAGGATCATCAGCCACACCCATACAGTGGCAAAGGTGGCAATGGACGCGATGAGCAGGAACACGTTTTCCGGGATCAGGTAGTTGAGCAGCACGCCGATCAGCAGTGCAGCGCCCATCACCACCACGGTCATCCACGGCACGCCATGTTTCGACAGTTTGCCGAAGCTGCGTGGCGCATGGCCTTGATGGGCCAGGCCATACATCATGCGGCCGGCGCCAAAGATGTCGCTGTTGATGGCCGAGATGGCTGCAGAAATCACCACGATGTTCAGCACGGCGGCGGCAGAGCCAATGCCCAGGTTGCTGAAGATCTGCACGAACGGGCTACCTTGGCTGCCGATCTGCGGCCATGGGTACAGGCACATCAGCACGAACAGGGTGAGTACGTAGAACAGCAGAATGCGCAGCGGCACGGCGTTGATCGCCTTGGGAATGACGCGCTGCGGGTCCTTGGCCTCACCAGCGGTGACGCCAATGATCTCGATGCCGCCGAAGGCGAACATCACCACGGCAAACGACGCGATCAGGCCACCCACACCGTTAGGCATGAAGCCGCCGTGGTCGAACAAGTTGCTGACGCCGACGGCATGCCCGGTACCCACCTGGCTGAAGCCGAAAGCCATGATGCCGAGGCCGGCCAGGATCATCGCCACGATGGCGCCGACCTTGAGCAGCGACAGCCAGAATTCCATCTCGCCAAATACCTTGACGTTGCACAGGTTGAGGCCGCCGATCAGGAAGACGATGCCCAGCACCCAGATCCAGCGTGCCACTTCCGGGAACCAGAAGCCCATGTAGATACCGAAGGCGGTGACGTCGGCGATGGCGACGATGACCATTTCGAAGGCGTAGGTCCAGCCGAGGATGAAGCCGGCCATGGGGCCGAGGTAGGTGCTGGCGTAGTGGCCGAAAGAGCCAGCCACCGGGTTGTGCACGGCCATTTCGCCGAGGGCGCGCATGACCATGAATACGGCAGCGCCGCCGATCAGGTAGGCCAGCAGCACGGCCGGGCCGGCCATCTGGATGGCTGAGGCGGAACCGTAGAACAGCCCGGTGCCGATGGCAGAACCGAGGGCCATGAAACGGATGTGGCGGGCACTCAGCCCGCGCTTGAGACCTTGAGCTTGTTGCATGTCACGTCCTTAAATTGTTTTTGTGGTCGTGAGATCGAAGGGGGCTGCCTTGCAGCCCAATCGCCGGCAAGCCGGCTCCCACAGAGACGGTGTGTCGCATCTGCAACTGTGGGAGCCGGCTTGCCGGCGATGGGCCGCACAGCGGCCCCTGGGGGCATTACAGGCTTGGCAGCACACCCGCCGGCAGCAAACCGGTCAGGCTCCCCTTGGCCAACAGTTCCACGGCCTTTTCGATGTCTGGCGCGAAGAAACGGTCACGGTCATAGTGCGGCACTTCGCTGCGCAGCGCCTTGCGCGCCTGCTCCAGCTTCGTGGAAGTCTTCAGGCCTTTGCGCAGGTCCAGGCCCTGGCAGGCGCCCAGCCATTCGATGGCCAGCACGCCACGGGTGTTTTCAGCCATTTCCCACAGGCGCTTGCCGGCAGCCGGGGCCATCGACACGTGGTCTTCCTGGTTGGCCGAAGTCGGCAGGCTGTCGACGCTGTGCGGGTGCGACAGGGCCTTGTTTTCGCTGGCCAGGGCGGCAGCGGTCACCTGGGCAATCATGAAACCGGAGTTGACCCCGCCGTTTTCCACCAGGAACGGCGGCAGCTGGGACATGTGCTTGTCCATCATCAGCGAGATGCGGCGCTCGCTGAGCGAGCCGATTTCGGCGATGGCCAGGGCAATGTTGTCGGCAGCCATGGCCACCGGCTCAGCGTGGAAGTTACCACCGGAAATCACATCACCTTCGGCGGCGAACACCAGCGGGTTGTCGGACACGGCGTTGGCTTCGATGCCCAGCACTTCGGCAGCCTGGCGCAGCTGGGTGAGGCAGGCGCCCATGACCTGCGGCTGGCAGCGCAAGGAGTAAGGGTCCTGGACCTTGTCGCAGTTCTTGTGCGACAGCGACACTTCACTGGAATCGCCCAGCAGGTCGCGGAAGCAGGCGGCGGTGTCGATCTGGCCGCGCTGGCCACGCACTTCGTGGATACGCGCATCGAACGGCGAACGCGAGCCCAATGCCGCTTCGACGCTCAGGCCACCGCAGGCGATGGCAGCAGCGTACAGGTCTTCACCCTGGAACAGACCGCGCAGGGCGTAGGCAGTGGAGGCCTGGGTACCGTTGAGCAGGGCCAGGCCCTCTTTGGCGGCCAGGGTCAGTGGTTCGAGGCCGGCAACCGCCAGGGCTTCGGTGGCCGACAGCCACTGGCCTTTGTAGCGGGCCTTGCCTTCGCCCAGCAGCACCAGCGACATGTGCGCCAGCGGCGCCAGGTCACCGGATGCGCCCACCGAGCCTTTCAGCGGGATGTGCGGGTAGACTTCGGCGTTGACCAGGGCGATCAGCGCGTCGATGACCTTGCGGCGAATGCCGGAGAAACCACGGCTGAGGCTGTTGATTTTCAGCACCATGATCAGGCGCACCAGGTCGTCATCCAGCGGCGCGCCAACACCGGCGGCGTGCGACAGCACCAGCGAGCGCTGCAGGTTTTCCAGGTCGTGGCTGGCGATGCGGGTCGAGGCCAGCAGGCCGAAACCGGTGTTGATGCCGTAGGCGGTACGGTCTTCGGCAATGATCTGCTCGACACAGGCAACGCTGGCGTCGATGGCCGGCGCGGCGCTGGCATCCAGTTGCAGGCGCACGGGCGCGGCGTGGATCGCGCGCAGCTGGGCCAGGGTCAGGGTGCCAGGCTTGAGGGTGAGTTCGGTCACGTTGCTACTCCAAATCGCGTGGAGCCGCAGGCCCGTTTTTCGGTGCCTGCGCGCTCCTTCTTGTTGTTCAGTATCACCCCTTGTGGGGTGTGATCCAAAGCGTGGCGATCACCCAGTGATCATCGGCAGGTCCAGGCCCTGCTCCTTGGCACAGTCGATGGCGATGTCGTAACCGGCATCGGCGTGGCGCATCACGCCAGTCCCCGGGTCGTTGGTCAGCACGCGGGCGATACGCTCGGCGGCTTCGTCGGTACCGTCGCAGACGATGACCATGCCCGAGTGCTGCGAGAAGCCCATGCCCACGCCACCGCCGTGGTGCAGCGACACCCAGGTGGCGCCGCCTGCGGTGTTCAGCAGGGCGTTGAGCAGCGGCCAGTCGGAAACAGCGTCCGAGCCATCACGCATGGCTTCGGTTTCGCGGTTAGGGCTGGAGACCGAACCCGAGTCCAGGTGGTCACGGCCGATCACCACCGGTGCCGACAGCTCGCCGCTGCGGACCATTTCGTTGAACGCCAGGCCCAGCTTGGCGCGCAGGCCCAGGCCAACCCAGCAGATACGTGCCGGCAGGCCCTGGAAGCTGATGCGCTCGCGGGCCATGTCCAGCCAGCGGTGCAGGTGGGCGTCGTCGGGGATCAGTTCCTTGACCTTGGCGTCGGTCTTGTAGATGTCCTCGGCATCGCCAGACAGCGCCGCCCAGCGGAACGGGCCGATACCACGGCAGAACAGCGGGCGGATGTAGGCTGGCACGAAGCCCGGGAAGTCGAAGGCGTTGGCCACGCCCTCTTCCTTGGCCATCTGGCGGATGTTGTTGCCGTAGTCGAAGGTCGGGATGCCTTGTTTCTGGAAGTCCAGCATGGCTTGTACGTGCACGGCCATCGACTGCTTGGCGGCTTTGACCACGGCAGCCGGCTCGGTCTGCGCACGGTCGCGGTACTGTTCCCAGGTCCAGCCGGCTGGCAGGTAGCCGTTCAGTGGGTCGTGGGCGCTGGTCTGGTCGGTGACCATGTCCGGGCGCACGCCACGCTTGACCAGCTCTGGCAGGATTTCGGCAGCGTTGCCGTGCAGGGCGATGGAGATGGCCTTGCCTTCGGCGGTGTACTTGGCGATGCGCGCCAGGGCGTCGTCAAGGTCGGTGGCCTGCTCGTCGACGTAGCGGGTTTCCAGGCGGAAGTCGATGCGGCTCTGCTGGCATTCGATGTTCAGCGAGCAGGCGCCGGCCAGGGTAGCGGCCAGTGGCTGGGCGCCGCCCATGCCGCCCAGGCCTGCGGTGAGTACCCACTTGCCTTTCAGGCTGCCGCCGTAGTGCTGGCGACCGGCTTCGACGAAGGTTTCATAGGTGCCCTGGACGATGCCCTGGCTGCCGATGTAGATCCAGCTGCCGGCGGTCATCTGGCCATACATGGCCAGGCCTTTGGCGTCCAGTTCGTTGAAGTGTTCCCAGTTGGCCCAGTGTGGCACCAGGTTGGAGTTGGCGATCAGCACGCGCGGGGCGTTGCTGTGGGTCTTGAACACGCCGACCGGCTTGCCCGACTGCACCAGCAGGGTTTCGTCGTCTTCCAGGCGGGTGAGGGTTTCGACGATCTTGTCGTAGCATTCCCAGTTACGGGCGGCGCGGCCGATACCACCGTACACCACCAGTTCTTTCGGGTTTTCCGCGACCTGCGGGTCGAGGTTGTTCATCAGCATGCGCAGTGGCGCTTCGGTCAGCCAGCTTTTGGCGGTCAGCTTGTTGCCACGTGGGGCACGGATTTCAACGTCACGGTATTTGTTGTTGTCGGTCACGGGAAAGGTCCTCTGCGGTCGTCCGCGGGCGGGTATGTCGTGGTCAATATACAAACACACCTTTACTTGTATGTACAAGCATGGACAACCAAAATAATTGGACCTTGCCGTTCCTGACTTGAGTGTGTGGTGGTGCGTAGATCGAGCGCCGCCCGCGCGGCGCATCGCGAGCTACGCTCGCTCCTACGTTTGTTTCTGGCCAATTATTCCTGTGGGATTTGCGCGCGTACGCCTTGGCGCAAGGCGCAATATCGCGTCGTACAAACCAGGCGGTCGCGCGCGCCTGTGACAGGCGTTACTGGCCCGAAACAAACGTAGGAGCGAGCGTAGCTCGCGATGCGCCGCGCGGGCGGCGCTCGATCTCACAGGCGCCAAAAATCTACTGGCGAACCCTCAGCGCCCAACCAACTCGATCAGGCAGAACCGCCCCTGAACCTCCAGCCCAAGCAATTCGTCATTGCCCTCCAGCCGCAGGCAGTCATGCAGCCCCAACCGCTGCACCTCATGCCCTGCCATGGTCACCTCAACCTGGCTACTGGCCGCAAACAACAACACCGTCGACGCCGAGCTGTACAACCGGCTGGTGCCATCGAACCACTGCAACCGCGTCCGATACCGCTGCGGTGCATAGATCAGGTTGAAATCGCGAATCGGCCCGCCCAATAGCTTGCAGCTGACCTGGCTTTCGCCGCTGAAGGCAAAGGCATCCAACGGCAACAACGGTCGGCTGGCCTGGCCATCGACCAGCAGTCGCATGCCATCGCCCTGCAGCACAGTGATGATCCGCTGGTAGCCGGCGAACGTGGAAAAGCCACCCGACTCCTCGATATCGGCAATCGACAGGCGCCAGCCAAAACCGTCCAGCCCTTCACCGCTGTCGCGGGTAATTTCTTCGGTGAAACCGCCACCGTTCTTCCACGGCATGCGCGGGTAATCCTGCGCACGCAACAACTGCAGTTGGCTCATTTACTGAAACGTCCTTCCAGGCGATGACGGGAACCGGGGTGTATCAACCGTGCAGCGGTCACCGGCTGGCGGCCGGACCAGGTGCGGCGACGAATCAGCAGGCAAGGCTCGCCCCGCTCGATCTGCAACAGGGTGCATTCGTCCGGTTCGGCCAGGATGGCCTCGACCACGTGCTCGCCCTCGGTCAGCGGCGCCACTTGGGATAGGTAGGCGTAAGGCGTCTGCCGGGTGAAGTCCTGCTTGAGGTAGTCAGGGGCAATGGCCGCGTTGACGTAGCGGTCCTCGATCTGCACCGGCACGCCGTTTTCAAAATGCACGATCAGCGAGTGGAACACCCGCTGGCCTTCACGCATGTCCAAGGCCAGGGCCCGTTCGGAGCCGGCGGCCTCTTCGGCAAGGGTAATGACCTGGCAGCTATGCTGATGGCCGCGCGCGGCAATTTCGTCGGCAATGTTGTTGACCTCGAACAACGCCGATCGGCCCTTGGGCTCAGCCACGAAGGTACCCACGCCTTGCATGCGCACCAGCAGGCCTTCAGCCGTCAGCTCGCGCAGGGCGCGGTTGATGGTCATGCGGCTGAAACCCAGCTCGCTGACCAGTTCGCTCTCGGAGGGAACCCGGTGGTGTGGCGGCCAGCTGCCGTTGTCGATCTGTTGGACGATCATTTGTTTGACCCGGGCATACAGCGGCGCCGGGCCCTCGCCCATCTGGGCAACCAGCGCGGAGACAGGAGGTGTCGGCACGGCGTTGAGTCCTTTGCAATGGAATGAGCGGTAGCTTGCCGCAGTTTACCCGGCAGGCAAACGCCTGTATATGTATATACAAGTTAACAATAACAGGATTTCACCGATGTCCGCCTACTTCGCCGAACGCGCCCTGCTGCCAACGGGCTGGGCCAGCCATGTCCGTATCGAGGTCGCCAGCGATGGCCATGTAGCCAGCATCGAGCCGGGCGCTTCGGCCGAAGGGGCTGAACGCCTGGCCGGTCCGTTGCTGCCCGGCATGCCCAACCTGCACTCGCATGCCTTCCAGCGCGCCATGGCAGGCCTGGCGGAAGTCGCCGGCAACCCCAACGACAGTTTCTGGACATGGCGCGACCTGATGTACCGCCTGGTCGGGCAGATCACCCCGGACCAGCTGCAGGTCATCGCCCGTCAGCTGTACATCGAGATGCTCAAGGCCGGCTACACCTCGGTAGCCGAGTTTCATTACGTGCACCATGACAATGCCGGCAAGGCCTACGCCGACCCGGCCGAGCTTTCCCGCCGCATCAGCGCGGCTGCGGCCGACAGCGGCATTGGCCTGACCTTGCTGCCGGTGCTGTACAGCCACGCCGGGTTCGGCGGCCAGGCACCGAACGACGGGCAGCGGCGCTTCATCAATTCCACCGAAGGGTACCTGCAACTGCAGGCGCAACTGTCCCCGATCCTAGCCGCGCAGCCTGCACAGCAGCTGGGCCTGTGCTTCCACTCGCTGCGTGCGGTAACGCCTGGGCAGATCGCCGACGTGCTGGCGGCCAGCGACAAGCAATGCCCGGTGCATATCCATATCGCCGAGCAGCAGAAGGAAGTGGACGACTGCCTGGCCTGGAGCGGCCTGCGCCCGCTGCAATGGCTGTACGAACATGTGGAGGTCGACCCCCGCTGGTGCCTGGTGCATGCCACCCATGCCGAGCCGGATGAAGTCACCGCCATGGCCCGCAGCGGTGCCGTGGCCGGGTTGTGCCTCACCACCGAGGCCAACCTGGGTGACGGGATTTTCCCGGCGGTGGACTACTTGGCGCAGGGCGGGCGCATGGGCATTGGTTCCGACAGCCATGTGTCACTGAGCGTGGTGGAAGAACTGCGCTGGCTGGAATACGGCCAGCGCCTGCGTGACCAGCGGCGAAACCGCCTGTACCGCGGCGATCAACCGATGGTCGGGCGCACGCTGTATGACGCGGCACTGGCAGGTGGTGCGCAAGCGCTGGGGCAAGGAATTGGAGAGCTGGCCGTGGGCAAGCGTGCCGACTGGCTGGTGCTCGACGGGCACGACCCTTACATCGCCCTGGCGGATGGCGATGCCATTCTCAACCGCTGGCTGTTTGCGGGTGGGGATCGCCAGGTGCGGGATGTGATGGTGAATGGGCAGTGGGTAGTGCGCCAGGGGCGGCATGCACAGGAGGAGGAAAGCGCGCAGGCGTTTGCTCAGGTACTGCGGCAGCTTTTGGGTTGAGTGTACTGGGGCTGCTTAGCAGCCCTTCTCGGGCAAGCCCCACAGGGTTTTGCGCATAACCTGTGGGAGCGGGCTTGCCCGCGAAGGGTTGCAAAGCAACCCCAAAAAATCAGTGCATTTTTACAATTTGCTGATCAGACGCACGCCAGATAAGCCGGCTGGTGTCATACCCCTGCTGTCGTGCCTTGGACAGCAGATTCTCGCGCTCCCACGCCGGCAATGTCGGCGTACGCGACAGAATCCACAGGTGCTTGCGATCCGGGCTGCCGACCACCGCCGTGCGGTAACGCTCATCCACATACAAAATCCAGTACTCGCCCCGAGCCACGCCCGGCACCAGCTTGGTAAACCAGTTGTCGAACTCTACCCACAGCTTGTCGGTATGCCCCGGCTCCTGAATGCTGGCGTGCCCCTCGGCACGCAGCCATTCATCACCCATGGTGCGGCAGCGGTTGAGCACGCCAAAGCTGCCATCCGGCTTGAGGTTGTAGTGCGCCTCGGACTGCTCGCAACCGGTCTGGTAGCGCATAGGCAGGCGTGCCAGCTCGAACCATTTGCCCTGATAGCGCTTGAGGTCGACATTGCCGGCGGTTTTCGGCGCCAGCGGGTCGTGCACGGAGCCTGCACAACCGCCCAGCAGCAACGCCAGGCATACCCCCATCAGCAGGTACGCACGCCTCATTTGAGACCCTGCCCTGAATACATCAGCACCTTGTCAGCTGCGTACTGCACGCTGATGAAGCTCTTCTCGTCCCCCCAGGTGCAGCTGCTCATGCCCAGCGCGCCAGAGCACTCGGTCGGCGTGCCGAGCAACTGCTCGACCTCGGCCTTGTTCATAC
Organism: Pseudomonas sp. yb_9; assembly: GCF_043103635.1. Classification (NCBI taxonomy): domain Bacteria; kingdom Pseudomonadati; phylum Pseudomonadota; class Gammaproteobacteria; order Pseudomonadales; family Pseudomonadaceae; genus Pseudomonas; species Pseudomonas sp. yb_9. Next base: position 71,993 of record NZ_JBICKA010000047.1, read on the forward strand.
CGGCCTTGATCTTGGAATAGTTTTCCTGGTTGATCTTGCTGCAGGCAGTCAGGACGACGCACAGCGACAACAGGGCGAGGGAACGCAACGACATGAAGGACACTCCTGGAGAGGGGATACAGGCGAGTGGCCTGCAGTGACCTTCGACGGAAAAAACCCTCCCGGGTTCCCTACCCCACCCCATTTACCCCTACACCATTGGTCGGGTGGCCACTACCGTGCGATTAATCACAAAGTAATAGTCATCTCCCAATAAAAAAGGCCGCCCCTTGCAGGAGCGGCCTTGCGTCGCGACGGCCTGCACAGCAGGCCCAATGCCTCAGAACCTGGACCCGGGCTCCAGCAAAAAGTCCATCTCTTCACTGGTGCTCGGCCGCTCCAGCACCAGGTTGCGGTGCGGGAAGCGCCCGAACCGGGCAATCACGCGCTGATGCTGCTCGGCATAGTCGAGGAAGCCTTCAAACAGCCGGCGATGGGCCTCTGGCTGCTCGTCGAGCAATACCTGATAACGCTCGACACACAGGTTCTGCCAGTCCAGCACCTCGGCATGCTCCAGCACCAGCAGCACGAACACGCGCTGGATGGGCAGCAACTGGTAGTCCCAGCCCTTCTGCAGGCCCTGCATGGCCACCACCTGGGCACGCCGGTCGCCCTCGAAGGCGCGCGGCGTGTCGCGGTAGATCATGCGCGGCAGCTGGTCCAGCAGAATCAGCAGGCCCAGCCAGCCCTGCGGGCTTTGCTGCCACTCGTCGAGCCCGCCGGCCAAGGCCTGCTCGGTCAGCTCGCCAAACAGCGCATGGGCATCGGCATCGTGATGCTTGCCGAACCACAGCGTGCTCTTCTCGTCAGCCACGGCCTGGGGACTGGTGCCCCAACCGAACCACCACTCCAGCAACGGCTGCCAAGGTGCGAGCATGACTTATTCCTTGTGGTAGGCGGTAACGCGCTCGACCTCTTCCTTCGAGCCGAGGATCACCGACACGCGCTGGTGCAGGCTTTCTGGCTTGATGTCGAGGATGCGATCGTAACCGTTGGTGGAAGCGCCGCCAGCCTGTTCGATGATGAAGGACATCGGGTTGGCTTCGTACATCAGGCGCAGCTTGCCCGGCTTGCTTGGCTCACGGGCGTCACGTGGGTACATGAACAGGCCGCCACGGGTCAGGATGCGGTGTACGTCGGCCACCATCGAGGCGATCCAGCGCATGTTGTAGTTCTTCTTCAGCGGGCCGGTCTCGCCGGCCAGCAGCTCGCCCACGTAGCGTTGTACCGGGGCTTCCCAGTGGCGCTGGTTGGACATGTTGATGGCGAATTCGGCGGTGCTTTCCGGCACACGGATGTTTTCGTGAGTCAGAACGAAGCTGCCCAGCTCGCGGTCCAGGGTGAAGCCCTTCACGCCATTGCCCAGGGTGAGGATCAGCATGGTCTGCGGGCCGTAGATGGCGTAACCGGCGGCGACCTGCTGGGTGCCTGGCTGCAAGAAGGCGTTTTCGTTCAGGGTTTCGTTCTGGCTCAGGTATTCGTTAGGGCAACGCAGTACCGAGAAGATGGTGCCGACCGACACGTTGACGTCGATGTTCGACGAACCGTCCAGCGGGTCGAAGACCAGCAGATAGGCGCCTTTCGGGTATTTGCCCGGGATCTGGTAGGCGTTGTCCATTTCTTCGGACGCCATGCCGGCCAGGTGGCCGCCCCACTCGTTGGCTTCCAGCAGGATATCGTTGGAAATCACGTCCAGTTTCTTCTGGACTTCGCCCTGCACGTTTTCAGTGCCCATGCTGCCCAGCACACCACCCAGGGCGCCTTTGGACACGTGATGGCTGATTTCCTTGCACGCACGCGCCACCACTTCGATCAGGAAGCGCAGATCGGCAGGGGTATTGTTGCTGCGGGTCTGCTCAATCAGATAGCGACTCAGGGTAACGCGGGACATGTATGGCTCCGAACGGATTGGGGGGATGAAAAACCCCCGCAGTTTACAGGGAGAGTTGCAGGCTAGCGAGTAATGAGACTCGCCACGGCTCTCTGACGGCACAATAGGTCGCTAGTTCAGCCTTCGCCAGGCCGGTGGTCTGGTTGTGAGGCCATTCGCCGGACCGCCCGCGAATGGCCTCACATCAATCCAAAGCCTTCCAGATCTCGGTGGCATACTCACGAATGGTCCGGTCCGACGAGAACCACCCCATCCGCGCCGTGTTCAGCACCGCCATGCGCCACCACTCCTGCGGCGTGTGCCACAGTTCCTCGACCCGCCGCTGGGCATCCCAGTAGGCATCGAAGTCGGCGCACACCAGGAAGCGGTCATACGCCACCAGCCCGTCGATCAACCCGGCGTAGCGCGATGGGTCGTCCGGCGAGAACACACCGCTGCGAATCGCCTGCAGCACATCATTCAGGCGGTTGGACGCGGCAATCGCCGCACTGGCACCAAAATCACCCGCCTTCTTGCGTGCCTCGACCTGCTGGGCGGTCAAGCCAAAGATGAACATGTTGTCGGCGCCCACCTGTTCGCACATCTCCACGTTGGCGCCATCTAGCGTGCCGATGGTCAACGCGCCGTTCAGCCCGAACTTCATGTTGCTGGTACCGGAGGCTTCATAGCCGGCCGTTGAAATCTGCTCGGAAAGGTCTGCCGCCGGGATGATGCTTTCAGCCAGGCTGACGTTGTAGTTGGGCAGGAACACCACCTTCAGGAGGCCACGGACGGTCGGGTCGTTGTTCACCACCCGGGCGATGTCGTTGGCCAGTTTGATGATCAACTTGGCCTGGTGATAACTGGCTGCCGCCTTGCCGGCGAAAATCTTCACCCGCGGCACCCAGTTGGTACCGGGGTCGTTGCGTATGGCCTGGTACAACGCCACGGTGTGCAGCAGGTTGAGCAACTGGCGCTTGTACTCGTGGATGCGCTTGACCTGCACGTCGAACAACGCCTCGGGGTTTACCGTAACGCCGATGCGGTCCTGGATGATGCTGGCCAGGGCGCGCTTGCTGTGCAGGCGCTGGGCGGCGAACTGCTTGCGAAAACCAGGCTTGTCGGCAAACGGCACCAGGCCGGCAAGCCGCCCTTCAGGGTCGTCCTTGAGCTCTGGCCCAAGCGCCTCGACCAGCATGTCGGTCAACTGAGGGTTGGACTGGTACAACCAGCGGCGGAAAGTAATGCCGTTGGTCTTGTTGTTGATGCGCTGCGGGTAAAGCTTGTGCAACTCGGAGAACACGGTGCTCTTCATCAACTTGCTGTGCAGCGCCGACACGCCGTTGACGCTGTGCGAGCCAAGAAACGCCAGGTTGCCCATGCGCACGCGGCGGCCGTTGTCTTCCTCGATCAGCGACACGGCGCGCAGCACGTCGAAATCGTGCAGGCCTTTGGCGCGCAGCGAGTCGATATGGTAGGCATTGATGAGATAGATGATCTGCATGTGCCGGGGGAGCATGCGCTCCATCAGCGCGACCGGCCAGGTTTCCAGGGCTTCGGGCAGCAGCGTGTGGTTGGTGTAGGCGAGCGTGCCGACGGTCAGCTCCCAGGCCTTTTCCCACGGTATTTCATGCTGATCCACCAACAGCCGCATCAACTCCGCCACGGCAATCGATGGGTGGGTGTCGTTGAGCTGGATGGCTGCCGCATCGGGCAGGTTGAGCAGGTCTTTGTGCATGTTCAGGTGGCGGCGGAGCAAGTCCTGCAACGAAGCCGACACGAAGAAATACTCCTGACGCAAGCGCAGTTCCTGCCCCGCCTCGGTGCTGTCCGCCGGGTACAGCACGCGAGAAATGCTCTCGGCCCGCGCCACTTCGGCCACGGCCCCCAGGTGGTCGCCCGCATTGAAGCGTTCAAGGTGCAGCTCTTCCAGCGCCCGTGCACGCCACAAGCGCAAGGTGTTGACGCTGGACCCGCGCCAGCCGACCACGGGCGTGTCATAAGCGACCGCCCGCACCGTCTCACCCGGCGACCAGACCTGGCGCTGGGCACCGCTATCATCGCTCAAGGTTTCAACGCTGCCGCCGAAGCTGATCGGGTAGATCACCTCGGCACGCTCGAACTCCCACGGGTTGCCGAAATCCAGCCAGTTCTCGGTCTGCTCCTGCTGCCACCCATCGACCAGGGCCTGACGGAACAGCCCATGCTCGTAGCGGATGCCATAACCATGGGCGGCAATACCCAAGGTGGACATACTTTCCATGAAGCACGCCGCCAGCCGGCCAAGGCCACCGTTACCCAGCGCGGCGTCGGGTTCGAGCAGGCGGATGCGCTCCAGGTCCACGTCCAACCCTTCCAGTGCATCGCGGGCGATGTCCAGCAGCCCCAGGTTGCTCAGGCTGTCATACAGCAGGCGCCCGATAAGGAATTCCAGGGAGAGGTAGTAGACCCGCTTCTGGCTGCGTCGATAGGCCTGGCGGGTATGGTCCATCCAGTGGTCGACCATGTGATCGCGCGCAGCCAGGGCAATGGCTTCGAACCAGTCATGGTCGAAGGCGTGCTCCGGGTCCTTGCCGACCGCATAGGTCAGCTTGTTTAGTACTGCGGCGCGAAAATCCGCGACTTCGGCGTCACGTGCTTTGGGTTCCTGGGACATGCGACATCCTCGGGCAAGTTGACGAAAGCGGAGGGAGATTGTTGAGACTAGACCCTTCGACCGGGAGTGACAGTTACGGTTCGCAGTTTTCATGCCCACTCTGCGATTCCGGCAAAAGGTTGTTCATAAATTGAACAATTCCGGTATCATCGCGCGCCCCAAGACCGTGATCCACCCTATAAAGATGAAAACGACCCTGATCGCCGCCGCCGAAGTCGACCGCCTGGAGACTTGGCAGCGCTATGCCAGCCACATGTGCGGTGGCTGCCACTCGACCTGTTGCACCCTGCCGGTGGAGGTGAAGATCAAGGATCTGATCCGCATCGGCGTGGTAGACGAGTTCGAAAAAGACGAGCCGCCGAAAAACGTGGCCAAACGCCTGCAGAAGGAAGGCATCATCGAGCGCTTCAACCAGAAGTCGGGCATCTTCACCCTGACCCGGATGAGCAACGATGACTGCATGTATCTGGATCGTAAGAGCCGGCTGTGCACCATTTATGACAAGCGCCCGGATACCTGCCGCAACCACCCAAAGGTTGGGCCGCGGCCGGGGTATTGTGCCTATAAGCCCAAGGTTGTCGGGCGCTGATCGTTAGCCTGTTCCGGCCTCTTCGCGGGTAAACCCGCTCCCACAGGATCTCTGCAAGGTTCAGAGCCTGTGCAGTACCTGTGGGAGCAGGTTTACCCGCGAAGAGGCCAGCACCGACAGCACAATTACTGAAGGCATAAAAAAACGCCCCCGGCCTTTCGACCGGGGGCGTTTTCATTCAGCCTGAGCTAACTCAGTTCTTGGCTTTCTTGGCAGCGCGGGTACGCTCGCCTTCGTCCAGGATCTTCTTGCGCAGGCGGATCGACTTAGGCGTCACTTCGCACAGCTCGTCGTCCTGGATGAATTCCAGGGCCTGTTCCAGGGTGTGGCGAACTGGCGGTACCAGGGCGATGACTTCGTCTTTGCCCGAAGCACGCATGTTGTCGAGCTTCTTGCCTTTGGTCGGGTTCACGCCCAGGTCGTTGTCACGGCTGTTCAGGCCGATGATCTGACCGTTATAGATCTCCTGACCGTGCTCAACGAACAGCTTGCCGCGCGCCTGCAGGGTTTCCAGCGAGTAGGTCAGCGCCTTGCCGGTTTCGACCGAAACCAGTACGCCGTTCAGGCGGCCGGACATCTGGCCCGACTTCATGGTGTCGTAACGATCGAAGATCGAGGTCAGGATGCCTGCACCGTTGGTCAGGGTCAGGAACTGGTTACGGAAACCGATCAGACCACGGGCTGGAATGTTGTACTCCAGGCGCACACGGCCCTTGCCATCCGGAACCATGTTGGTCAGGTCGCCTTTACGCAGACCCATCTCTTCCATCACCTTGCCCTGGGATTCTTCAGGGATGTCGATGGTGACGTTCTCGAACGGCTCCTGCTTCACGCCGTCCACTTCGCGGATGATGACTTCAGGACGGCCTACGGCCATCTCGAAGCCTTCACGGCGCATGGTTTCGATCAGTACCGACAGGTGCAGCTCACCACGGCCCGATACCTTGAACTTGTCAGGGGAATCGGTTTCCTGAACGCGCAGAGCAACGTTGTACAGCAGCTCCTTGTCCAGACGGTCCTTGATGTTACGGCTGGTGACGAACTTGCCTTCTTTACCGCAGAACGGCGAGTCGTTGACCTGGAAGGTCATGGAAACGGTCGGCTCGTCAACGGTCAGCGGCTTCATCGCTTCTACCGCATCCGGGGCGCACAGGGTGTCGGAGATGAACAGCTCGTCGAAACCGCTGATGCAGACGATGTCGCCAGCCTGGGCTTCTTCAACGTCTACACGGTGCAGGCCGTGATGGCCCATCAGCTTCAGGATACGGCCGTTACGCTTCTTGCCGTTGGTGTCGATGGCGACAACCGGGGTGTTCGGCTTGACGCGACCACGGGCGATACGGCCAACGCCGATAACGCCGAGGAAGCTGTTGTAGTCCAGTGCGGAGATTTGCATCTGGAACGGGCCGTCACGGTCAACAGACGGCGCAGGTACGTTGTCGACGATCGACTGGTACAGGGCGGTCATGTCTTCGCCCATCTCGGTGTGGTCCAGGCCGGCGATGCCGTTCAGGGCCGAGGCGTAGACGACTTTGAAGTCCAGCTGTTCGTCGGTAGCACCGAGGTTGTCGAACAGGTCGAAGATCTGGTCCAGAACCCAGTCAGGACGCGCGCCCGGGCGGTCAACCTTGTTGATCACGACGATTGGCTTCAGGCCGGCTTCGAAGGCCTTCTTGGTCACGAAGCGCGTTTGCGGCATCGGGCCGTCCTGGGCGTCGACCAGCAGCAGCACGGAGTCGACCATCGACATTACACGCTCAACCTCGCCACCGAAGTCGGCGTGGCCGGGGGTGTCGACGATGTTGATGTGGTAGCCGTTCCAGTTGATGGCGGTGTTTTTCGCCAGAATGGTAATACCGCGCTCTTTTTCCTGGTCGTTGGAGTCCATGACGCGCTCGTCGTTGAGCTCGTTACGCTCCAGGGTGCCGGACTGACGCAGGAGTTTGTCGACCAGGGTGGTTTTACCATGGTCAACGTGGGCGATGATGGCGATGTTACGCAGATTTTCGATCACAAGTGTATCTCGATCAGAGGATTCGGTTGCCGCCCAGTGTAGGCGGCCAATATGTACTGTTTAAGGCTCAGCGGGCCCGGCGGTCGGGAGGGCGATGGCGGATACTGCCGCCATACAGCCCCGGCGTCTTATGTCGGACGATAAACACGCACATTGGCATGTCCCTCACTGAGCAGGTGGTGTGCGTGCAAACGGCTCATCACACCCTTGTCGCAATACAGCAAGTACTGGCGCGTGGGGTCCAGGTGCTTGAACTTGCTGTTGATCGCGTAGAACGGCATGGCCTGGACTTCGATACCTTCCAGCGCCAGGGGTTCGTCTTCCTGGGCATCGGGGTGACGAATGTCGATGACGATCTGGCCTGGCAGCGCCTCGGCCACTTCCTCGATTTCGATGTCCTTGCCCAGCTCGTCGATCACATGGTCGATGGAAATGAACTTGGCGCGCTCCAGGGCGCGCTCCAGCACGGCCATGTCGAACTGCTTTTCTTCATGTTCCATGCGGTGGCGCTTGGCGTGAGTGGTCGGGTTTACCGAGATCACGCCGCAGTATTCTGGCATGTGCTTGGCGAAGTCGGCGGTGCCGATTTCGGTGGCCTGGTCGATGATGTCCTGCTTGTGGCTGGCCAGCAACGGGCGCAGCACCAGCTTGTCGGTGGCCGAGTCGATGATCGACAGGTTCGGCAGCGTCTGGCTGGACACCTGGGAAATCGCCTCGCCGGTGACCAGCGCGTCGATCTGCAGGCGGTCGGCCATGTGCGCGGCACCGCGCAGCATCATGCGCTTGAGGGTGACGCCCATGTAGCTGTTGTCGACCTTGTTGAGGATCTCGCCGACCACTTCTTCGAACGGCACGCTGATGAACAGCACGCGCTGGCTGCTGCCGTACTTTTTCCACAGGAAGTGGGCCACTTCCATCACGCCCAGCTCGTGGGCACGGCCGCCGAGGTTGAAGAAGCAGAAGTGGGTCATCAGGCCACGGCGCATCATCTGGTAGGCCGCCACGGTGGAGTCGAAGCCACCGGACATCAGCACCAGGGTCTGCTCCAGGGCGCCCAGCGGGTAACCGCCGATGCCGTTGTGCTGGTTGTGGATCACGTACAGGCGCTGGTCGCGGATTTCGATGCGCACCAGCACTTCAGGGTTCTTCAGCGCGATGCCGGCGGCGCCGCATTGCTGGCGCAGCTGGCTGCCGACGTAGCGGTCGACGTCCATCGAGGTGAAGTCATGGTGGCCACCGCGCTTGCAGCGCACGGCGAAGTGCTTGCCGGCCAGCAGATGGCCGAAGTGGTGCTTACACTTGGCGACGATGTCGTCGAAGTCACCCAGCGGGTATTCCTCAACCTGCAGGAAGTGGGTGATACCCGGCGTGCAGGTGAGGCGCTCGATCATCTCGCGCTGGACTTTCTCGTCTTCGACGCGGGTGACCACTTCGAGATTGTCCCAGACACCATCAACCGCGAGCTCAGGGTCGAGATCCTTGAGCACATTGCGGATATTCTTGCCGAGCTGGCGGATAAAGCGCTTGCGCACCGGCCGGCTCTTGATGGTGATTTCTGGGAAGACTTTGACGATAAGTTTCATTGGTTAACAGCGCGCGCAGGGCCTGCCGAAAATGAGGGGCGCGAATTATAGCGGAAATTGCTCAGGATTTGACCAACTTTTGATCAGAAGCTTTGAGATAAATGCAAGACCGGGGTTTTGCAGTGCCTGTTCCGGCCCTTTCGCGGGCAAGCCCGCTCCCACAGGAGCCGTGCAAGCTTCAAAGAGCACACCGTACCTGTGGGAGCAGGCTTGCCCGCGAAGGGGCCCTTAAAAAAAGCACATCCGCCTGACAGTGCACATTTATGGTGCATCACCACCAAAACTCGCATCTTTAGGGTGCATTATTCGCCGTCAGCCGCGTGCCAAATGCCCGCAAACGCCCCCTTTTATCCCGCCCTCGCCATTTTCGGGCACTGGCATGCAATTTGCTCCCTTGTGAGGCAGGTAAGCTTGGCCGACTATCCGCGCCCGGCAACACCCTTTTTCCAGGGCAGCGGCCCACCGCGCTCTAGACCATCCGGAGGACAACATGTCGAAGTCGGTTCAACTCATCAAAGATCATGACGTCAAGTGGATTGATCTGCGTTTCACGGACACCAAAGGCATTCAGCACCACGTGACCATGCCGTCGCGTGATGCGCTGGACGAAGACTTCTTCGAAGTCGGCAAGATGTTCGACGGTTCCTCTATTGCTGGCTGGAAAGGCATCGAAGCTTCCGACATGATCCTGATGCCGGTTGACGACACTGCCGTCCTGGACCCGTTCACCGAAGAACCTACCCTGATCATCACCTGCGACATCGTCGACCCGTCGAGCATGCAGGGCTACGATCGCGACCCACGTGCGATCGCCAAGCGCGCCGAAGAGTACCTGAAGAGCACCGGCATCGGTGACACCGTATTCGCAGGCCCGGAGCCAGAGTTCTTCATCTTCGACGAAGTGAAGTTCCAGTCGGACATCTCCGGCTCGATGTTCAAGATCTTCTCCGAGCAAGGCTCGTGGATGACCGGCGCTGACGTGGAAGGCGGCAACAAAGGCCACCGTCCAGGCGTGAAAGGCGGCTACTTCCCGGTTCCGCCGTTCGACCACGACCACGAAATCCGTACTGCCATGTGCAACGCACTGGAAGAAATGGGCCAGACCGTTGAAGTTCACCACCACGAAGTGGCGACTGCCGGCCAGAACGAAATCGGCGTCAAATTCAACACCCTGGTGAAGAAGGCTGACGAAGTACAAGCCCTGAAATACGTCGTGCACAACGTTGCCGACGCTTACGGCCGTACCGCCACCTTCATGCCGAAGCCACTGTACGGTGACAACGGTTCGGGCATGCACGTACACATGTCGATCTGGAAAGACGGCAAGAACACCTTCTCGGGTGAAGGCTATGCCGGCCTGTCCGACACCGCCCTGTACTTCATCGGCGGTATCATCAAGCACGGTAAGGCCCTGAACGGCTTCACCAACCCGTCGACCAACTCGTACAAGCGTCTGGTTCCAGGTTTCGAAGCACCGGTAATGCTGGCCTACTCGGCGCGTAACCGTTCCGCCTCGATCCGTATTCCTTACGTCGGCAGCCCGAAAGCCCGCCGTATCGAAGCACGCTTCCCGGACCCATCGGCCAACCCGTACCTGGCCTTCGCGGCCCTGCTGATGGCTGGCCTGGACGGCATCCAGAACAAGATCCACCCAGGCGATGCTGCCGACAAGAACCTGTACGACCTGCCACCAGAAGAGGCCAAGGACATTCCGCAAGTGTGCGGCAGCCTGAAAGAAGCCCTGGAAGAGCTGGACAAAGGCCGTGCGTTCCTGACCAAGGGCGGCGTGTTCTCCGACGACTTCATCGATGCCTTCATCGAGCTGAAGTCGGAAGAAGAGATCAAGGTCCGTACCTTCGTGCACCCGCTGGAATACGAGCTGTACTACAGCTGCTGATCTGATCGGCGCCCCGCGCCGATGACCTGATCTGGAACGGCCTCCCTCGGGAGGCCGTTTTCGTTTCTGCGCCACACAGAAATCACCTCACCCACGCTATGCTCTATCTTGGTGCACAACAAAGCGCCTTGCCCCTATTTGCTCCCCAATCTGGTTCACATGAAACGTTTCATCCAGAGTTTCTGATCCGAATTTGCGCAGATACAGGCCTTTATCGGCAAATCCCGCTTCTTTTCGGAGCTTTGGTTTGTTTCTTGCATTTCTAGCAGGTAGAGAGCCTCGCATCGGCGGGGCCACCGCACCTGGCCCTGGCCAAAGCAGGGCCAGGCAAGCGCCAAAAGAGGTCAACGACGCCTTATGACCATCAGCGATGCACAGCACCGTCTGCTTCTGGACAACCTGACTACCGCCACGTTGCTGCTCAATGCCGAGCTGCGCCTGGAGTACATGAACCCGGCCGCGGAAATGCTGCTGGCCGTCAGCGGCCAACGTAGCCATGGGCAGTTCATCAGCGAGCTGTTCACCGAGTCGACCGAAGCGCTCAGCTCGTTGCGCCAGGCGGTCGAACAGGCGCACCCGTTCACCAAGCGCGAAGCGCAGCTCACCTCGCTGACCGGGCAGACCATCACCGTCGACTACGCGGTAACCCCTATCCTCAACCAGGGCCAGACCCTGCTGTTGCTGGAGGTGCACCCGCGCGATCGGCTGCTGCGCATCACCAAGGAAGAGGCCCAACTGAGCAAGCAGGAAACCACCAAGATGCTGGTGCGCGGCCTGGCCCACGAAATCAAGAACCCCCTCGGCGGCATCCGTGGCGCGGCGCAGTTGTTGTCACGCGAATTGCCCGAGGAAGGCCTGCGCGACTACACCAACGTGATCATCGAAGAAGCCGACCGCCTGCGTAACCTGGTAGACCGCATGCTCGGCTCGAACAAGCTGCCATCGCTGGCCATGACCAACATCCACGAAGTGCTGGAGCGGGTCTGCAGCCTGGTCGAGGCCGAAAGCCAGGGTTGCATCACTTTGGTGCGCGATTACGACCCAAGCCTGCCGGACGTCTTGATAGACCGCGAGCAGATGATCCAGGCCGTCCTCAACATCGTGCGTAACGCCATGCAGGCGATCAGTTCGCAGAACGAGCTGCGCCTGGGCCGCATCACCCTGCGCAGCCGCGCCTTGCGCCAGTTCACCATCGGCCATGTGCGCCATCGCCTGGTGGCGCGGGTGGAAATCATCGACAACGGCCCGGGCATCCCGCCGGAACTGCAAGACACCCTCTTCTATCCCATGGTCAGTGGCCGCCCCGACGGTACCGGGCTGGGCCTGGCCATTACCCAGAACATCATCAGCCAGCACCAGGGCCTGATCGAGTGTGAAAGCCACGCAGGCCACACCGCCTTTTCGATCTACCTGCCTCTGGAACAAGGAGCCACCGCCTCATGAGCCGAAGTGAAACCGTATGGATCGTCGACGATGATCGCTCCATCCGCTGGGTACTGGAAAAAGCCCTGCAACAGGAAGGCATGACCACCCAGAGCTTCGACAGCGCAGATGGTGTGATGGGCCGCCTTGCGCGCCAGCAACCGGACGTGATCATTTCCGACATCCGCATGCCGGGTGCCAGCGGCCTCGACCTGCTGGCACAGATTCGCGAGCAGCACCCACGCCTGCCGGTCATCATCATGACCGCTCATTCCGACCTGGACAGCGCCGTGGCGTCTTACCAAGGCGGCGCTTTCGAGTACCTGCCCAAACCGTTCGACGTGGACGAGGCAGTCTCGCTGGTAAAACGTGCCAACCAGCATGCGCAGGAGCAACAAGGGCTGGATGTGCCACAGAACCTGGCGCGCACCCCGGAAATCATCGGCGAAGCACCGGCCATGCAGGAGGTGTTCCGCGCCATCGGCCGCCTCAGCCACTCCAACATCACCGTGCTGATCAACGGCGAGTCCGGCACCGGTAAAGAACTGGTGGCCCACGCCCTGCACCGCCATAGCCCGCGTGCGGCGTCGCCGTTCATTGCCCTGAACATGGCAGCGATCCCCAAGGACCTGATGGAGTCTGAGCTGTTCGGCCATGAGAAAGGCGCCTTCACTGGCGCTGCCAACCTGCGCCGGGGCCGCTTCGAGCAGGCCGATGGCGGCACACTGTTCCTCGACGAAATCGGTGACATGCCTGCCGACACCCAGACCCGCCTGCTGCGGGTGCTGGCCGATGGCGAGTTTTATCGCGTTGGCGGCCACGTGCCGGTCAAGGTCGACGTGCGCATCATTGCCGCGACCCACCAAAACCTGGAGTCGCTGGTGCAGGCCGGCAAGTTCCGCGAAGACTTGTTCCACCGCCTGAACGTGATTCGCATCCATATTCCTCGGCTGGCCGACCGCCGTGAGGACATCCCCGCCCTCGCCCGCCACTTCCTCGCCCGTGCCGCTCAGGAACTGGCAGTCGAGCCGAAGATCCTCAAGCCGGAGACCGAAGAGTTCATCCGCAACCTGCCGTGGCCGGGCAACGTGCGGCAGATGGAGAACACTTGCCGCTGGATCACCGTGATGGCCTCCAGCCGCGAGGTGCTGATCGGCGACCTGCCGCCTGAACTGCTGAACCTGCCGCAGGATGCCGCACCGGTCACCAACTGGGAGCAGGCTTTGCGCCAGTGGGCCGACCAGGCGTTGGCGCGCGGGCAATCGAACCTGCTGGACAGCGCGGTGCCGAGCTTTGAGCGGATCATGATCGAGACGGCACTCAAGCACACCGCCGGCCGCCGCCGGGATGCCGCGCTTTTACTGGGTTGGGGGCGTAATACCTTGACCCGCAAGATCAAGGAGCTGGGGATGAATGTGGCGGGCGGTGATGACGAGGAAGGTGATGACCACTAACGCTCGGTAATCCTGCAAGATCCCTGGGGCCGCTTTGCGGCCCCAGCCATTTCAGCCTCCCGATGCACCGATCCTGTGCCCAATGCACCTCTCGAAGGCACAAATCCCCTCAAAACCCGGCCAAATACCCCTCAAAGCCCAATATTCACGGGCTTTGCAAAATTGGCACGCCCCCTGCAATACCTAATACATACCCAGTTTCGGGGGCCCTGGTACAGGCAGGCCGGGTGACCCCCTCTTTTATTCGCAACACCGCCCGTTTTGGGGACCTCGGTACAGGCAGGCCGGGACATCCCCCCTTTACACGCAACACGCAGTACCCCTTTTGGGGACCCTGGTACAGGCAGGCCGGGATATCCCCTCTTTTATTCGTGCAGTTTCACCTGCACACGCCAGCGCCCAGCGTCCTCTGCACCGGCCCACTCGCCCTGCAGGGGACGCGCCGCCACCACTGTCAGCAACAAGCCTTCCTTGCTCTTCTGCACCCGCCAGCTCACCGGCTTCCCCGCCAGGCTCAATTGCCCTTGCTGGGCCTTGCCCTGGGCCTGGAACAGCAACGCAACCGTCCCTTCCACGTTCTCGCCGTGCAGCTGCGGTTCTTCATTGAACCAAAGGTCCAGGCCGTCCTGCACCACCTCCACCTGCTGCAATACCCGCTCTTCGGGCGTTGTCAGGCGACCAATCATCAACCCGACCATAACGCCAACGATCGCCAGCGACAGCATCATCCGTGGGAAGGCCTTCGAACGCACGTCCGGTTCAGGGGTAGAATGCCCGTCATCTTCACGCTTGGAGCCGTGCATGTTTCACGTCATCCTTTTTCAACCAGAAATTCCGCCGAATACCGGCAACATCATTCGCCTGTGCGCCAACAGCGGCTGCCACCTGCACCTGATCGAACCCATCAGCTTCGAACTGGATGACAAGCGCCTGCGCCGCGCCGGGCTGGATTACCACGAGTATGCCACGCTCAAGCGCCACGAGAGCCTGGCCGGATGCCTGGAAAGCCTGGGCAACCCACGGCTGTTCGCCTTTACCACCAAGGGCTCGCACCCGTTCCATGAAGTGGCCTACCAGCCGGGCGATGCCTTCCTGTTCGGGCCAGAGAGTCGCGGGTTGCCTGCCGAAGTACTGGACAGCCTGCCAGCCGAACAACGCCTGCGCCTGCCGATGCGGCCAGGGTGCCGTAGCCTGAACCTGTCCAATACCGTGGCGGTGACAGTGTATGAGGCTTGGCGGCAGAACGGGTTTGCCGGGAGCTGATCTTTCACCTGCAAGGGCCCTTTCGCGGGCATGCCCGCGAAAGGGCCGGAACAGGCAATAAAAAAGCGCCCCGAGAGGCGCTTTCCTGATACCGGCAGCGATTACTGAACAGTCTGCACTTCGCCCGCTTCCTGCATGCGCTGCATTTCTTGCGCGTACAGGGCGTCGAAGTTGACCGGCGACAGCATCAGGGCCGGGAACGAACCGCGGGTCACCAGGCTGTCCAGGGTCTCACGGGCGTACGGGAACAGGATGTTCGGGCAGAACGCACCCAGGGTGTGGCTCATCGAAGCCGCATCCAGGTTGGCGATCAGGAAGATACCGGCCTGCTGTACTTCAGCGATGAACGCCACTTCGTCACCGTTCTTGACGGTAACCGACAGGGTCAGCACCACCTCGTGGAAGTCGCCTTCCAGGGCTTTCTGCTTGGTGTTCAAGTCCAGCGCGACGCTCGGCTCCCAGCTCTGGCGGAAGATCTGCGGGCTTTTCGGGGCTTCGAACGACAGGTCGCGCACGTAGATGCGCTGCAGGGAGAACTGAGGGCTGTTGTCTTCTGCAGCAGCGCCGTTGGTCTGTTGGTCAGTCATGGCAGATCCTTATCCTAATGTTTTTGAATGCAGTGCAAATCAGGCCGCCAGCAGCGCGTCGAGCTTGCCGGCGCGCTCCAGGGCATAGAGGTCATCGCATCCACCGACATGGGTGCTGCCGATCCAGATCTGCGGCACCGAGGTGCGACCGGCCTTCTGGCTCATCTCGGCGCGCACCTGTGGTTTGCCGTCGACCTTGATTTCCTCGAAGGCCACGCCTTTGCTCTCAAGTAGGTACTTGGCGCGCATGCAGTAGGGGCAGTAGTCGCTGGAATAGACGATGACGGGCTTCATATCACTTCACCAGGGGCAGGTTATCGGCTTTCCAGCTGGAAACGCCACCGCTCAGTTTGGCAGCGGTGTAGCCAGCCTTGAGCAGTTCGCGGCAATGGGTGCCGGACTGCTGGCCCATTGCGTCGACGACGATCAGGGTCTTCTCTTTGTGCTTGTCCAGCTCGCTCATGCGGGTGGCCAGCTTGTCCTGCGGAATGTTGATCGCACCGACGATGTGGCCGGCGGCGTATTCCTTGGCCGTACGGATGTCGACGACCAGGCCCTTGTCGGCATTGACCAGGGCGGTCAGTTGGCCGTTGCTCAGGCTCTGGCCGCCACGGCGGATTTCATTGAGCAGCAGCAGGACCAGCAGAACAACGAAGATCGCAACCAGGATGTAGTGATCTGTCGCGAATTGAATCAGGTGAGCAACCATCAGCGGTGTTCCAGGCGATTGAAAATGCCGGCCAGTATACACAGCCCCCCAGTGCCACCAAAGCCCGACAGGCCGGAGGGAAAGGTACCTTCATGTTGCTACATCGGGCGCGCTGGTCAGGCAATAGGACGAATATTCGCCGCTGGTGGCGGATTTGCCCTAAAATGCGTGTCTTTATCATCTTTGAACAACCGTGAGTTTGATTGATGACGAGTACGCCCAAACCCCTGGTCCTGATCATCCTGGATGGCTTCGGCCACAGCGAAAGCCCCGAACACAACGCCATCTTTGCCGCCAACACGCCGGTCTATGACCGCCTGCGCGCTACCCAGCCGCATGGCCTCATTTCCGGCTCGGGCATGGATGTCGGCCTGCCGGACGGGCAGATGGGCAACTCCGAAGTCGGTCACATGAACCTGGGCGCCGGTCGCGTCGTGTACCAGGACTTCACCCGGGTGACCAAGGCCATCCGTGACGGCGAATTTTTCGAAAACCCGGTGCTCACGGGTGCCGTGGACAAGGCCGCCAGCGCCGGCAAGGCCGTTCACATCCTCGGCCTGCTGTCCGATGGCGGCGTACACAGCCACCAGGACCACCTGGTGGCCATGGCCGAACTGGCCGCACAGCGCGGCGCGGAAAAAATCTACCTGCACGCCTTCCTCGATGGCCGTGACACCCCACCACGCAGCGCGCAGTCGTCCATCGAACTGCTCGACGCCACCTTCGCCAAGCTGGGCAAGGGTCGCATCGCCAGTCTGATCGGCCGCTACTTCGCCATGGATCGGGATAACCGCTGGGACCGCGTCAGCGCGGCCTACAACCTGATCGTCGACAGCGCCGCCGAATACACTGCCGACACCGCCCAAGCCGGCCTGGAAGCAGCCTACGCTCGTGACGAGAGCGACGAGTTCGTCAAGGCCACGCGCATTGGCGAAGCGGTCAAGGTCGAAGACGGCGATGCCGTGATCTTCATGAACTTCCGCGCCGACCGTGCCCGTGAACTGTCGCGTGTGTTCGTCGAGGCCGATTTCAACGAATTCCCGCGTGCACGCCTGCCAAAACTGGCGGCCTACATCGGCCTGACCCAGTACTCGGCCAAGATTCCGGCGCCGGCAGCCTTTGCACCGGCCAGCCTGAACAACGTGCTGGGCGAGTACCTGGCCAAGCACGGCAAAACCCAGTTGCGCATTGCCGAGACCGAGAAGTACGCCCACGTCACCTTCTTCTTCTCGGGTGGCCGTGAAGAACCGTTCGAAGGCGAAGAGCGCATCCTGATCCCGTCGCCAAAGGTTGCAACCTACGACCTGCAACCGGAAATGAACGCGCCAGAAGTAACCGACCGCATCGTCGAAGCGATCGAGCAGCAGCGCTTTGACGTGATCGTGGTCAACTACGCCAACGGCGACATGGTCGGCCACACGGGCGTGTTCGAGGCTGCGGTGAAGGCAGTTGAAGCGCTGGATACCTGCGTCGGCCGCATCGTCGAAGCGCTGGCCAAGGTGGACGGCGAAGCGCTGATCACCGCCGACCACGGCAACGTCGAGCAGATGGAAGACGAATGCACCGGCCAGGCGCACACCGCACACACCACCGAGCCGGTGCCGTTCATCTATGTGGGCAAGCGCAACGTGAAAGTGCGTGATGGCGGCGTGCTGGCCGACGTGGCGCCAACCATGCTGAAGCTGCTGGGGCTGGAGAAACCAGTGGAAATGACCGGTACTTCGATCCTGGTCGACGCCTGATTCGGTGTGTTGGGGCTGCAAAGCAGCCCCTTTGCACATGAATTCCAGACAAACGCCCCTCTGCACCCGCAGCGAGGCGTTTTTTTTGCCTGCCCGGGCGGGCATACTAGGCCAGTCTCCATCCTTGGTACGCCAAACTCCATGCTTCGCGCCCTGATTCTCCTAGCCCTGTCTTGCCTGCTCAGCCCGGCCTTTGCCGATGAGCGTGCGCAGACCCAGCAGCAACTGGACGCCACCCGCCAGGACATTGCCGAGCTCAAGAAGACGCTGGGCAAGCTCCAGGAAGAAAAGGCCGGTGTGCAAAAGGACCTCAAAGCCACCGAGACCGACATCGGTAACCTCGAAAAGCAGGTGGAGGCACTGCAACAAGAACTAAAAAAGACCGAGGGCGATCTGGAGCGCCTTGATACCGAGAAAAAAAAACTCCAGAGCGCCCGCGTTGAACAACAGCGACTGATCGCCATCCAGGCCCGCTCGGCCTACCAGAACAACGGCCGCGAGGAATACCTCAAGCTGCTGCTCAACCAGCAGAACCCCGAGAAGTTCGCCCGCACCCTTACGTATTACGACTACATCAGCAAGGCGCGCCTGGAACAACTGCGTACCTTCAACGAGACCCTGCGCCAGCTGGCCAACGTCGAGCAGGAAATTGCCAGCCAGCAGGAGCAGTTGCTGGCCCAGCGCGCCGACCTCGACAGCCGCCGCCAAGCCCTGGAAGCCGAGCGCGGCAAGCGCCAGCAGGTGCTGGCCAAGCTCAATGGCGACATGAAGGACCGCGACCAGAAGTTGCAGGCCCGCGAGCAGGACCAGGCCGACCTGTCCAAAGTGCTCAAGACCATCGAGGAAACCCTGGCCCGGCAGGCCCGCGAAGCTGAAGAAGCACGCAAGAAAGCCTTGCTGGCCCAGCAGGAAGCTGAAAAACGCCGCCAGCAGGAAGCCCTGGCCGCCGCCGCTGCCCGCGAACAGGCCAAGGAGCCGGTGGAGCCACCGAAAAAGGCACGCACTACCCTGGGCCCGATGGTTTCCAGCGACGGCGCCAACTACGGCGGCGCTTTTTCTGCCGCACGGGGCAAACTTCCATGGCCCGTCAATGGTCGACTGCTGGCACGCTTTGGCGATGCCCGCGGCAGCGATGCCCGTGCCAAGTGGGACGGGGTGATGATCAGCGCCAACCCAGGCACCCAGGTACGTGCCGTACACGGCGGGCGCGTGGTGTTTGCCGACTGGTTGCGCGGTGCCGGCCTTCTGGTCATTCTCGACCATGGCAACGGTTACCTGAGCCTGTACGGCCACAACCAGAGCCTGCTCAAGAGCGCCGGTGATATCGTCAAGGCCGGTGAAGCCATTTCCACCGTTGGCGACAGCGGTGGCCAGGACGCGGCAGGCTTGTACTTCGCCATCCGCCAGCAGGGCCGGCCGACCGACCCTTCGCAATGGTGCCGGGGCTAGTCAAATTTCAACGGCGTAGCCTGAGTGCTGCGCCGATGCTCCCCAGGGAGCGCTTACAGGATCAGGAGTTCGTTCGACATGCTGCACTCGCCTCGTCTCACCCAGCTGGCCCTGTCCATCGCCCTGGCGGTCGGTGCGCCCCTGGCCGTTGCTGCAGAGCCGGCCAAGGCCGCCGCAGTGCCCGCCACCGAGGTCACGGCCAAGGCGCCACTGCCACTGGAAGAGCTGCGCACCTTCGCCGAGGTCATGGACCGCATCAAGGCGGCCTATGTAGAGCCAGTGGACGACAAGACCCTGCTGGAAAACGCCATTAAAGGCATGCTCAGCAACCTTGACCCGCACTCGGCCTACCTCGGCCCCGAAGACTTCCAGGAGCTGCAGGAAAGCACCAGCGGCGAGTTCGGCGGGCTGGGCATCGAAGTAGGCCAGGAAGACGGCTTCATCAAGGTGGTCTCGCCTATCGATGACACCCCGGCCTCCCGGGCTGGCGTGCAGGCCGGCGACCTGATCGTCAAGATCAACGGCGCCCCGACCCGCGGCCAGACCATGACCGAAGCGGTCGACAAGATGCGCGGCAAGGTTGGCGAAAAAATCACCCTGACCTTGGTGCGCGACGGCGGTAACCCGTTTGACGTGACCCTGGCCCGCGCGGTCATTCAGGTCAAAAGCGTGAAGAGCCAGCTGCTGGAAAACGACTACGGCTACATCCGTATCACCCAGTTCCAGGTCAAGACCGGTGACGAAGTGGGCAAGGCCCTGGCCAAGCTGCGCAAGGACAACGGCAAGAAGCTGCGCGGGGTCGTGCTGGACCTGCGCAACAACCCGGGCGGCGTACTGCAATCGGCGGTGGAAGTGGCCGACCACTTCCTGACCAAGGGCCTGATCGTCTACACCAAAGGCCGCATCGCCAACTCCGAACTGCGTTTCTCCGCCGACCCGGCCGACGCCAGCGAAGGCGTGCCACTGGTGGTGCTGATCAACGGCGGCAGTGCCTCGGCCTCCGAGATTGTCGCCGGCGCCCTGCAGGACCAGAAACGCGCTGTGCTGATGGGTACCGACAGCTTCGGCAAAGGCTCGGTGCAGACCGTGTTGCCACTGGCCAACGACCGTGCCCTGAAGCTCACCACCGCGCTGTACTTCACCCCCAATGGCCGCTCGATCCAGGCCCAGGGCATCGTCCCCGATATCGAAGTACGCCCGGCCAAGCTCACCGCTGAAGTCGACACCGACAACTTCAAGGAAGCGGACCTGCAGGGGCACCTGGGCAACGGCAACGGCGGCGCCGACCGCCCGACCGGGAGCAGCAAGCGCAAGGAGCGCCCACAGGATGACGACTTCCAGTTGAGCCAGGCGCTGAGCCTGCTCAAAGGGCTGAACATCACCTCAGGCAAGTGATTCACCCTATGCGGTATCTGCTGTGTCTGTTGTTCTGCCTGTTGGCCGGGGTCGTGCAAGCGGCACCGGCCAACAAGGCCTACATGAGCATCATCATCGACGACCTGGGCCAGAGCACCGAGCGGGACAGCCGCACCCTCGCCCTGCCCGGCCCGGTGACCATGGCGATCATGCCCGACACCCCCCATGCCAGCGATTTCGCCCGCCAGGCCCATAAGGCCGGCAAGACGGTGATCCTGCACATGCCCATGGACCCTGCCACCGGGCCCTATGCCTGGCACCCCGAGTTGCCGCTGCCGGTCCTGGCCAGCAGGCTGGACGCAGCCTTGGCCAAGGTGCCATTCGCCGCCGGCATCAACAACCACATGGGCAGCCGCATGACCGCCCAGCGTGATGCCATGACCTGGTTGATGGGTGAGTTACAACAACGTCACCTGTTCTTCGTCGACAGCCGCACCAGCGCGGCCACCGTGGCCGCCGCCGAGGCCCAGCGTATCGGCCTTGCCCACGTTTCGCGCGATGTGTTCCTCGACGATGTACGCACTACCGAGGCCATCACCGGCCAGTTGCAGCAAGGCATCGCCCTGGCGCGCAAGCAGGGTTCGGCCGTGCTGATCGGCCACCCTTACCCGCAAACCCTGCAAGTACTGGAACGTGAGCTGCCCCAGCTCAGGCGCCAGGGCATCGAGCTGATCAACCTGAAGCAGATGATCGCCGAACGTAGCAACCAGGCCATGCCCGCCCATGGCAAGCACGGCCAGTACAGCAATCGCTGAAGTGCTCAGGTGAAGTCGATAATGCCCGCCACGTCAGCCAGCCGCAGTTCGCCCCGGTAGATATCCAGCAAGTCGCGCCCACTGGCGGCCGCACGCATCTGCGCCAAACGCCCCAGCTTGCGCTGCGACCACAGTTTCAGGTGCCCCTTGGTGAAATCGCTGGCTGGTGTAGTGCTGCTGGGGTAATGGAAGTGCGCCTCCCACAGCCCCTCACCCACGGCTCTGCCTTCCCTGGGCAAACGCCGGACTTCGTAAATATCCAGATAATCGCTGGCCGCAAGTGCCTTGCGCGTCCCGACACGCTGGATGGTTATCAGTTTCTGCTCGTGCAAATAGCGCAGGCCGTTGGCGTTAGGAGAACTGGTCGAGTAGTACAAGGCCGTCAGGAAATCACGGCGGACAGTCTGTAACCGCTCGACTGCGGCGGTCAGCCCTTCGAATAGCTCATCCCCGGGTGAATGCCCGGCCAATGCCTCATTGAGCTTTTCCAGATGCCCGTCGATGATGGTTGCCAGGTTCAGGGGCTCATTGGCTTTCAGGTACCCTCGCGCCAGGCCGACAACCGCGTCAGTCTGATTTATAAACGCCCGGGCCTGTTTACGGCTGACATGCGGATCGAGCGGTGAGCGCGGGTCTTCCTGCGCTTGCTCAAGCGCGTCCTCGACCCATGCATCGTCCTGCTGCCGAAATGTCTTGAGCACGTGTTGAGTGCGAGAGTCACGCTGCTGCACAAGCGCAACGCCATCCACTTCGACTTCCTCGGCCAACACACTGCGCCCCTGCTGTGTACGCGCCAAGTGCCTTCGCCCTCCTCTGGGTGCATGAACCTGGACGCGCATGGGCCGCAACTCCTGCAACTGCTCTTCCCGAACCCATTGAGCCATTTCCTTTTCAGCCGCGCCTTTCAACTCACCCAACACCTTCTGGTAGGCCTTCAGCTGCTCCGCCTTGATCGCGGCACCGCCTACACTGGCGAGGTAGTCCGCCATGGTCGATGCTTCTTCATAAACTTCCAGCACCCCTTTCAAGACCTCGATGCGGTCCGCCACGCCCAACGTGCTGCCGGCAAGGTCACCGTGCGCACTACCGGCACTTCTCAGGTTGCTCCCCGACAGGTATTCGAAATAATCCTGCAACACACGTTCCTCGACATCGGCAAGCCGATCGAGGGTGAGCTCGCCCAGATCCTGGAGCAGGCGGAACTTAAGGTCCACCGCCGTCAGCCGCCGCTGTTCGATCTGGCTTTTAAGCTCCCTGTCCTTGCTTATACGCGCCTCGGTTTCACGATCGCGGAAAGAGAAGGTATCGTCGTTGAGCGTTTCTTCGAGCAGACGGTCAAACAGGCTGGAAGCATCGACCATGTCCATTTCCCATTTCACAACGGTCACAAGTTCCTGACGAAACGCTACATACAGCGCAATTTCCGCCTCCCCCTCAGGGTGAACCGTAATCTGCTCCGCGAGCGTATCGATGTCAGCATTGTTAATGAACTTGGCCAGCTCATTGTAAAAGGTCGCGACACTGTCAATCAGGTCCTGCCGACTACTATTACGCAGGTCAGCCAATGCACCGGTAAAGGTAGGATCGTCATGCCTGAAGGCATAAAGCTCGCCGAGAACGGCGTCATGCTGGACCAGGTTATCGATGACAGCCTTCAGTTCGTACGCAAGCTTGATGTTGATCTGCTTGCGCAAGCGGCGGGTCAGTTCAAGCTCTTGCAGGTTGAGCTCGTCGGGCTGCTCGATCGCCTCCAGCACCTGGATCCGCTTGTCCTTGGCTATCAGCAAATCACGGTGCCGGTTGAGTGGTTCAGCCAACGCGTTATGCCGCTGGGAAAGCTCTATTTCTTTGGCTTTTAGCGCCTCGATCTTGCGCTGGTTTTGCTCCTTGAGCAGTGTGCGCCGGCTCTTGGGCATACCCCCTCGCAAACGCAAACCCGCATCGATATGCCACTGCCCGTACTTGGGTTCAAGCCAAGGCCCCATCTCCCCCGTCGTGGTCACGACACGCACACGGTCATTGTCGGGCTGCACTTCATAAACATCACCGGCAAGGGTCACGTACAAGCGCTGTGCTATCTGATAGAGACCTTGCCATGGGCCGCTCTGGATCACTTCAAGGCCATTGACCGAGACGGGTGAACGCAACTTCAGCAATGCGCTGCGCCGCTCAGGCGCAAGCAGGTTGAAACCCTGCATGTCACGCCAACGGGTTTCCAGCAACGTGGATACCTGTTCACCCAAGCCACTGGGCAAACCTACCTTGCCTTGGGCCGGTGAGTCGCCGGCTACGGCCTCGAATGCACCGGCCAATGGCAGCTCCGGGTACTCAACCCGGCCACCCGGCGGCGTCGTGCCCTCAACAGCGGAAGGCAAGCGCGCATGCAGAAGGGCCATGGCTGCATTCAATACCAGGTCCACCACCGCTGCCGATCGTTCAAACTCACTGCCGTGCTGCCAGATCGCTACGTCACGCGTGATACCTGACATGGCTTGAGCCAGCCAAGCTACGGTGGCAACAGGGCCACGCAGCAGCAACGTCGCCACATCAAACAGCAGCCAGGCACCCTTGACCAACAGTGCCCAGCGGCTTTCTGCATTGGATACGGCATTACGGTCCGCCAGCTCGATCAACAGCTGCCGATTGGCGTTGTACAGGTAGGTGTCGACATCCGCCTTCCAGAACTGTGCACTGAAACTGGCGGGTTGAGCGGGCTCAGGCAAAATCGAGGTATCGATGATCGGCCGGCCCAGGTGCGGCTCCAGGAAACCGCCATTGTCGTAGACCGGCCTGGCCGACGCCGGCAGCCACGTCAGAATGCTGTCCTGCAACGCGCCTGCCTGGCGGATGGCTTTCATCATGTGCGAAAGGCTGGCGAACTCTGTCAGCGCCGCATTGCCATACAGAGGGCGGTACAACAGCACCGTCGAAGGTTCCGTGCATTTCAGCACATACATACCCGTTACCTGGTCGGGCTCACGCGCATCCGGCGCTCGCTTGAACGCCAAGGGCATCAGCACACTCGCTGGCAATTCCGTATCCAGCAGGCCACGGCAATAATCACCCACAGCCTGCAAGCCTGCCTCACTCAATGTGCCACCCATTCTGGCCGACAGGGCGCAGAACAACAGTGAGCATCGCCACTCACGCGCGAACCGGGCCATGCGCACTTGACGTGTATAGGGCTCGTCCAGCTTGTCGGCGACGTACGTGGGGTAATGAGCACCGATATCGACCCTGGCGACCAGTGCTTTCAAGTAATCCAGTGTGAGCCAATCCATGATCAGCTGGCCTTGCGAATGGCTGACCCCCGTCAACGTTGCGCCATCGAGCGAAGCCAGGTTGCCGATGGCAAACTCCGTCAGGCTCATGCTGCGATGCTCCACAGCGCCGCCACCGGGCCCGGCACCGGCGCCCCCTGGTATTCCCCTGGCGAGGGTGAGCGTGAGTTGCAAGTCGTCGGCAAAGTAGTTGGCATCCACCGGATGGTCAGCCAACATTTCTGCTCTCAGCCGTTGGCTGGCATAGCTGTACAGGTCCAGCACATCGTCCAGTGCACCTGTGCCATCCGACTGTGCCTGGGCCAGCGCAAGGTCAAACAGGGCAGCCTGGCAGGCGAAACTGTTCGGTGCACTGGCGGCCAGCAGCCCCGGCGGCACATCAGGCTTGCTGTCATTACCCGCACGGTAACCCTCGATGAACCACTGAGCGGGGTCCGTTACGCGAGCGTAGGCTTGCTCCAGGGCTTCCACGCTCTCAACGTGCATGTACCGCAGGCGCCGCGCCGAGGTAAGCATGCGCTCCAGCAGCAGTGTGCATTGCTGCGCAAAGCTGTCGCCCTCCAGCTCATGGCGGTCCCACGTCATCGAATCGAAACGGTAACGCTCCGCCAAGCGTTCACGCAGTGCCAAGGCAAATGCGTCGAATGTGTCATAAGCCAACACCACACTCGATGGCGCACACCACACAACGGCCTGCGCTTCATCACACTCACCCTGTAGCAGAAGGTCTGGCAGCAGTAGCGAGACTGTCTGCCCATCCAGCAGCAGGTGAACTTCAACAACAAAAACCGAAGGTTGCTGCTTACCGCCCTGAAGCAGACCGAGCACACAGGCCCTTTGCAGGTCATCCAGGCCTTGCAACGGCAAGTTCTGCAAGAGCGCAGCACGCATGGCCAGCGCCAACCAACGTTCACGAGGCGCGCCCATGCTGCCCGTTTGCGACCAGTAGTCCACCTGGGCCTGGCTGAAATACTCCGGCAGCGTCAGCACAAGGTCTTCCAGGTCGCTCAGGGCGTTGGTGATTGCCACCATGTTGTAGGTGAGCGAATTTCCCTGCTGATCCTTCAGGTAGTAGGGCGCTTGTACGGCAATATGGAAAGTGCCTCCGGCTGCCCCGAGGGACATAAGCGGGCGCCCTGACTGCAGGCTTTCCATGACGCAATCGACCAAGGGCCGAGACGTCCAGCTGTCGTAAGGGCGGGACGACTCGGCTTTATCCACAGGCACCAGCAGCGTGATGTACTCAGCCGATGGCAAGGTGGCAGTAGCAAGAATTGGAACATGGCGGGTCAGGACCATGAGCAACTGCTCGCTGGCCACTTCACGCATCGTAGGGCGTTTGGCGAACTCGGCACTGACAGCGGCATGAAGATCCGGGATGGGCGTTTGCTCGAAAACCATGCGGTGGCTCCTTGTGAATGACGATCAGCAAGGATGAAGAGCAGCCGCCACGCCATGCGGTATCTATTTAATCGGCACAAAAAAGGCCCTGCCGTTGCCGGCAGGGCCCTCTCATATGGCGATAACGCTGATCAGCTGTACACACGCCCCAACAGCTGGCGATGGCTTTCGAACTGGTCAAGCACATCACGCACGATCTGCTCCGGCGCAAAGCCCATCAGGTCGTACTCCTGGCTGCCATCGTGCAGGTACACCTCGGCACGGTAGAAGCGCTGGCGCACCTCCGGCTCGCCTTCCACCGGCGCCTCGCTCGGCGCGGCCATGTAGCCGTCAAGGCTCACTTCGTAAACGAACGGGTTACCCTCGTCCATCATCACCCGCAGGCCCATCATGTTGCGCGACTGGCCAACGCGGGTTTCCACCTCAAAGCCCAGAGTCTGCAACTGCGCGGCCGCTTCTTTCAGCGCCGGGCTGACCTGCTTGTCCATGAAGCGTTGCACCACAGCCTGGGTCGGTTGCAGCTCCAGTTGGGTCAGGCGCTCGCTGAAACCGCGACGGCCACGGGCGGCCAGCTCGGCGCGCTCGCTTTCTACTGCAACGTCCTGCTTCATGGCCTTGTACAGGCCAAACATGAACAGCACCAGCACCACCGAGAACGGCAGGCCCGCCAGTACCACCATGGTCTGCATGGCTTCGAAGTTACCGGCAAACAGCAGGCCGATGGTGACCAGGGTGATAACCACCGACCAGAACACCACCATCCAGTGCGGGGCGTCTTCGTCGACCTTGCCGCCTTTGCACGACAGGTTGGCCATCATCACCGCGCCGGAGTCGGCCGGGGTGAGGAACAGCACAAAGCCCACGAACACCGCTACACCGATCACGATCTTGGCTGCCGGGAAGTATTCCAGCAGCTGGTAGATCGACATCGACGGTTGCTCCAGCGCGGTCTTGCCCAGCTCCACGGCGCCCTGGTTGATCACCAGATCCAGGGCGGTGTTGCCAAAGATCGACAACCAGGCCAGGGTAAAGCCCAGCGGGATCAGCAGCACGCCCATCACCAGCTGGCGCACGGTGCGGCCCTTGGAGATACGGGCAATGAACATGCCGACGAACGGGCCCCAGGAAATCCACCAGGCCCAGTAGAACACGGTCCACAGGCCCAGCCAACGCTCGGACTTGCCCGCCTCGCCTTCATACACGTACAGGTCGAAGGTTTTCAGCACGATGCCGTTCAGGTAATCGCCGATGTTCTGCACGAAGCCGTTGAGCAGGTGCAGGGTTTCGCCGCCCAGCAGCACGAAGATCAGCAGGCCGCTGAACAGCATGATGTTCAGGTTGGACAGGCGGCGAATGCCGTTCTCCACACCCGAAACCGCCGCCACGGTGGCCACACCCGCCATGACCAGGATCACCACCAGCAGGTTGGTCTTGCTGTGGTCCATGCCAAACAGGTATTCCAGGCCAGAGGACACCTGCATCGAGCCAATGCCCAGGTTGGTCACCAGGCCCAGCAGGGTGACGAACATGCCGAAGATGTCCACGGCGTTGCCGGCAGCGCCCTTGACCCAACGCTCACCCACCAACGGGTACAGCGCCGAGCGCAGTGCCAGCGGCTGGTTGTGGCGGTAGGCGAAGTAACCCACGGCCAGGCCGACCAGGGCATAGATTGCCCAGCCGTGCAGGCCCCAGTGCAGGAAGGTTAGTTGCAGGCCCTGGCGCGCAGCTTCGAGGCTGGCCGGGGTACCTTCCGGCGGGTTGAAGTAGTGGTCCAGCGGCTCGGAAGCGCCGAAGTACAGCAGCGAAATACCGATACCGGACGAGAAGAGCATGCCGGCCCAGGCGCCGTAGCTGAAGTCCGGCTGGTCGTCCTTGCCGCCCAGCTTGAGGCTGCCGTAGTCGGAGAAGGCCAGGTAAACGACAAACACCAGGTAACCGCAGATCACCAGCATGTAGTACCAGCCAAAGGTGCGCGTCAGCCATTTCTGGGCCACGCCCAGCACCTGGCCGGCGGTTTCGGGTACAGCGATCAGCAAGGCAGTCAGAACAAGGATCATCAGCGCGGAGGTGAAGAACACCACGCGGTTGACCCGTACCCTCTCGGCGGGGGGCTTGGTAAGTGAGGCAGAACTCATTGCACGAATGCTCCGGGCAGTACGGCTGTGGAGGCTAATCAGTCATTCCCGAGCAATTGGTGGAATATCCCCACTGCGTCAGGTGTTATAAAAGCACCCTGGAAACCGTGATCCCGAATCGATACGTTGCAAAAAAACAGACAGATGGCCTGCTGAAAAAGCCACACCTCGGCAGAGGTGCGCGCATTCGTCACAGATCACTTCGCCCGCTCCAAGGGCCTGTCGCAGGGCCAGTGACCGTACGGCAGAATCTGCATTTCGCATCGCTCATGCCCGTCAACGCCTTGTATTCCGGGGGTTACGCGATTTCCTAGGGTGTCAACTCGTGCCTTCTCGACCGCCTGAAAAACTGTCAATGGCACAAATTGTCGCAGAGCTTATTCTTTATTGATTGAACGTTCAATCAAAACAAAATAGACTGGCCTTCGCCGAGTCAGCCGCCCGTCGTCTGCTCGCAGGCCTGAGGAGATAGCAAGATGCCCAAGGTCGGTATGCAACCCATCCGCCGCCAGCAGTTGATCGAAGCCACGTTGCAGGCGGTCGATCAGGTCGGTCTGGGGGACGCCAGCATTGCGCTGATTGCCCGTTTGGCCGGTGTGTCGAACGGCATCATCAGTCACTACTTTCAGGACAAGAACGGCCTGATTGCAGCGACGATGGGTTACATCATGAACATGCTCAACGAAGGTGTTCGAGCACGTCGCCAGGCCCTGACGGACGACAGCCCGCGCGCTCACCTGAAAGTGATCATCGAGGGCAACTTCGATGCCAGCCAGGTAAACGGCCCGGCAATGAAAACCTGGTTGGCCTTCTGGGCTTCCAGCATGCACCAGCCCGATTTGCACAGGTTGCAGCGGATCAACGACCACCGCTTGTATTCCAACCTGTGCTGCCAGTTCCGCCGCGCCTTGCCGCTCTACCATGCGCGCAAGGCAGCCCGCGGCCTGGCGGCCTTGATCGATGGACTGTGGCTGCGTGGCGCCCTGTCGGGTGATGCATTCGACACCGACCAGGCGATACGGATTGCTTACGAATACATGGATCTACAACTGGCTAAACAGCACACCCTGGGTACAAACGACCAGGCCGCTGAACAACCGCGCACGGCCCTTGCCAACCCGGCTGGAGCGTGACGCGCAAGCCAAACCACACACTGCACTTGCGAGGACACTATGGCCCGTTTCGGAACGCAAAAACTCTACATTGATGGCGCTTACGTCGACGCTGGCAGCGATGCCACCTTCGAAGCCATCAACCCGGCCACCGGCGAAGTCCTCGCCCACGTACAGCGTGCCACCCAGGCTGACGTCGAGAAGGCTGTGGAAAGCGCCGAGCGCGGCC
This sequence comes from Pseudomonas sp. yb_9, assembly GCF_043103635.1. NCBI lineage: Bacteria > Pseudomonadati > Pseudomonadota > Gammaproteobacteria > Pseudomonadales > Pseudomonadaceae > Pseudomonas > Pseudomonas sp. yb_9. The sequence goes on from NZ_JBICKA010000047.1 coordinate 101,596, forward strand.
AGAAAGTCTGGGCAGCGATGACTGCCATGCAGCGTTCGCGCATCCTGCGCCGCGCCGTCGACATCCTGCGCGAGCGCAACGACGAGCTGGCCATGCTGGAAACCCTGGACACTGGCAAGTCTTACTCCGAAACCCGCTACGTCGACATCGTCACCGGCGCCGACGTGCTGGAATACTACGCAGGCCTGGTACCGGCCATCGAAGGCGAGCAGATCCCGCTGCGCGAATCGTCCTTCGTCTACACCCGTCGCGAGCCACTGGGCGTCACCGTGGGTATCGGTGCCTGGAACTACCCGATCCAGATCGCCCTGTGGAAGTCCGCCCCGGCCCTGGCCGCTGGCAACGCGATGATCTTCAAGCCGTCGGAAGTCACCTCGCTGACCACCCTGAAACTGGCCGAGATCTACACCGAAGCCGGCCTGCCGAACGGTGTGTTCAACGTCCTGACCGGCAGCGGCCGCGAAGTCGGCACCTGGCTGACCGAGCACCCACGCATTGAAAAAGTGTCCTTCACCGGCGGCACCACCACTGGCAAGAAGGTCATGGCCAGCGCCTCCAGCTCGTCGCTGAAGGAAGTCACCATGGAACTGGGCGGCAAGTCGCCACTGATCATCTGCGCCGACGCCGACCTGGACAAGGCCGCCGACATCGCCATGATGGCCAACTTCTACAGCTCGGGCCAGGTATGCACCAACGGTACCCGCGTGTTCATCCCTGCCGAGATGAAAGCGGCTTTCGAAGCCAAGATCGCCGAGCGCGTAGCCCGCATTCGCGTTGGCAACCCGGAAGACGAAAACACCAACTTCGGCCCGCTGGTCAGCTTCCCGCACATGGAAAACGTGCTGGGCTACATCGCCAAGGGCAAAGAGGAAGGTGCCCGTGTGCTGTGCGGTGGCGAGCGTCTGACTGCCGGTGACTTCGCCAAGGGCGCCTTCGTGGCCCCGACCGTGTTCACCGACTGCACCGACGACATGACCATCGTCAAGGAAGAAATCTTCGGCCCGGTGATGAGCATTCTCACCTACGAAACCGAAGAAGAAGTGATCCGTCGTGCCAACGACACCGAGTACGGCCTGGCCGCCGGTGTGTGCACCAACGACATCACCCGCGCCCACCGCATCATCCACAAGCTGGAAGCCGGTATCTGCTGGATCAACGCCTGGGGCGAATCGCCGGCCGAAATGCCGGTTGGTGGCTACAAGCAGTCGGGCGTCGGCCGTGAAAACGGCGTCAGCTCGCTGGCTCAATACACCCGCATCAAGTCGGTCCAGGTCGAGCTGGGCGGCTACAACTCGGTTTTCTAAACCCTGTCTAGCCACGCCCATGCCGCTGCGCACGGGCGTTCCCGCTCCCTGATCACCGCCAAACACGAGGGTACTTTCATGTCCCAAGAATTCGATTACATCATCGTCGGCGCAGGCTCCGCCGGTAACACCCTGGCTACCCGCCTGACCGAAGACGCCGGCGTTACCGTACTGCTGCTGGAAGCCGGTGGCCCCGACTACCGCTTCGACTTCCGCACCCAGATGCCAGCCGCCCTGGCCTTCCCGCTGCAGGGCCGCCGCTACAACTGGGCCTACGAGACCGACCCGGAGCCGTATATGGACGGCCGCCGCATGGAATGCGGTCGCGGCAAAGGCCTGGGTGGCTCGTCGCTGATCAACGGCATGTGCTACATCCGCGGTAATGCCCTGGACTTCGATGGCTGGGCAGAACTGCCAGGCCTGGAGGACTGGACCTATCTGGACTGCCTGCCGTACTTCCGCAAGGCCGAAACCCGCGACATCGGCCCGAACGACTACCACGGTGGCGAAGGCCCGGTCAGCGTGACCACGCCGAAAGCCGGCAACAACCCGCTGTTCCACGCCATGGTCGAAGCCGGCGTGCAGGCCGGTTACCCGCGCACCGAAGACCTGAATGGCTACCAGCAGGAAGGCTTCGGCCCGATGGACCGTACGGTGACCAAGAACGGCCGCCGCTCCAGCACCGCCCGTGGCTATCTGGACCAGGCCAAGAAGCGCCCGAACCTGACCATCGTCACCCACGCCCTGACTGACCGCGTGCTGTTCGACGGCAAGCGCGCCATTGGCGTGACCTACCTGGTCGGCGACAGTGAAGAACGTGTTGAAGCCCGTGCCCGCAAGGAAGTGATCGTCAGCTCTGGCGCCATCGCATCGCCGCAACTGCTGCAACGCTCCGGCGTCGGCCCGCGTCACTTGCTGGAAAGCCTGGACATCCCGGTGGTACACGACCTGCCGGGCGTTGGTGAGAACCTGCAGGATCACCTGGAACTGTACCTGCAGTACGCCTGCACCCAGCCAGTATCGCTGTACCCCTCGCTGCTGTGGTGGAACCAGCCGGCCATCGGTGCGGAGTGGATGTTCAACGGCACCGGCATCGGCGCCAGCAACCAGTTCGAGGCTGGCGGTTTCATCCGTACCCGCCCTGAGTTCAAGTGGCCGAACATTCAGTACCACTTCCTGCCGGTCGCCATTAACTACAACGGCTCCAATGGCGTGAAGGAACACGGCTTCCAGGCGCATATGGGCTCCATGCGCTCGCCGGCCCGTGGCCGCATCCAGGCCAAGTCGAAGAACCCGCGCCAGCACCCGAGCATCCTGTTCAACTACATGTCCACCGAGCAGGACTGGCAGGAATTCCGCGACGGTATCCGCCTGACCCGTGAAATCATGGCCCAGCCTGCGCTGGACCCGTACCGTGGCCGCGAAATCAGCCCGGGCGCCCACGTGCAAACCGACGAAGAACTGGACAAGTTCATCCGCGAGCACGCCGAAACTGCCTTCCACCCGTCCTGCTCGTGCAAGATGGGCACCGATGATATGGCAGTGGTCGACGGCGAAGGCCGTGTGCACGGCATGAAGGGCCTGCGTGTGGTCGATGCGTCGATCATGCCGCTGATCATCACCGGCAACCTCAACGCCACCACGATCATGATCGCCGAGAAAATCTCCGACAAGATCCGTGGCCGCAAGCCATTGCCGCGCAGCACTGCCAAGTACTATGTGGCGGGCGATGCACCGGTGAAGGGCAAGCCGATGCGTGAAGTGAAGCAGGCCTGACATCGGCACCATTGGGGCTGCTTTGCAGCCCTTCGCGGGCTTGCCCGCGAAGGGCCGCAACGCGGCCCCAAATCCCTTGGTTGACTGGCATCAGGTCGGCAGCGCAAAGAATGTACGCATCAACCCGTCATCCTCCACACCCAATCGTTCCGCCATCACCTGACGGTTGAACAACGCCCCCGTGCGCATCTCACGCACCCTCGCCCCCTCCGGCGCCCGCGCCAGTGCCTTCAGGCACACCTCCATGAAGCGATGATTGTCTCCCTTCACCGGCGTCAGCTTTTCAACCTGCAAATAACGCCCCGGCATCATCAGCGACTCCGCCTCGTCCGGACGCCTTGAGAACGGCCCGATCGGCATTGCCTGCACGTCCTCACCCGGCTCCAGCACATACACCAACGCGTTGTCGCCAAAAGCCCCCTTGCCGCTCACCTGGGTCTGCGGGTCGTTGAACACCTCCCACAGGGCATAAGGGTTTTCTGTGAACGACGTAAAACGAATAAACAGGTCACCCACAACAGCTTGCCGCTGCGTGTCATTCGAGGCCACATGCGCTTCTATCCAGGCCTGGAGCGTTGCGCGATCGTCGAAGACCACCAGCACATTCTGCGCATCGGGTAGATAGACGCACTGCCTGCCGGTCTTGAGTGAGTACAGAAACAGCGGCCTGACACCGGGATCGCTGCTGGAAAGCGAACGCCAGCCACCCCGGGCATTTGCAGGATAATCCTCGCGCAGCGCTTTCAGGCTACTCGGCAGCAGCGTCACACGCAGCGTTGCCGCAAGCAGTTCACGCCGCTCAAGTTCGCTGAGCACGGACTGGCCGACAACGGCAAGAAAGCGGGCGCGGGCCAGTACGCAGTAATCTTCGCCACACTGCTCACGAAAACGGCTCAGTGCCTCGCTGTAGCGCCCCGCAAAATCCATTTGCCAGAACGCCTTCAGCATCGCCTGCGGGTCGAGCCGCACTTCGTTACGCTCGTCATAATCGCCATGGCTGGCATCCACCCGGTAGAAACCGCCATAGACACTCAACTCATCGGCAGCGGTCTGCTGCTGTGGGCTGAAGCGCTGGATAACCAGCTCGGTCAGGCTCAGCGACCGCTGCGGCGGCCCACGGTGGCACCAGCCGGTGTAGCTGTGCGAGCTGCTGGCCGCCGACTGGAACTCGTGCCAGTAGAGCGTGTCCGGGTCCAGCCAGTACCCCAGCTGCTGGCGCAGCACATGGCCCGCCGCCTGGCGCGCAAGGCCGTGCAAATCAGGAAATTGCCCAAGCAGGCGCTGGGCCACCTGGGCAAGAGGGAGGCGTTGTTTATCGTTCATGCTATTCGGCTGCCTGACTGTGGGGGACACCACTACATCCGCAAGCCGTAACTACAGTGCGGTATCGCTTTACAGCCCGCATCAGCCTCAGGTTAGAATCGATTGGCACGCGACCTGCTAGCTTTTGCTGAAAAATCCGCTACCACGTCCCTTCCCCCGCTGTTTCGGAGTACCTGCCTTTGGATGCAAGCACCATCAATAGCCTGTTCCTGATCGGCGCATTGCTGGTGGGTGCAAGTATCCTGGTCAGCTCGCTGTCGTCACGCCTGGGCATCCCTATCCTGGTCATTATCCTCGCCGTCGGCATGGTCGCCGGTGTGGATGGTGGCGGCATCATCTTCAACAACTACCCCACCGCCTACCTGGTGGGCAACCTGGCGCTGGCCGTGATCCTGCTAGACGGTGGCCTGCGCACGCGGGTGGCAAGTTTTCGCGTGGCGCTGTGGCCGGCGCTGTCGCTGGCCACGGTCGGGGTCATGATCACCACCGCCCTCACCGGCCTGGTCGCCGCCTGGCTGTTCAACCTCAGCCTGATCCAGGGCTTGCTGATTGGCGCCATTGTCGGCTCCACCGACGCCGCAGCAGTGTTCTCGCTGCTGGGCGGCAAAGGCCTGAACGAGCGGGTTACCGCCACCCTGGAGATCGAATCGGGTAGCAACGACCCGATGGCAGTGTTCCTGACCGTCACCCTGATCGACATGATCGCCAGCGGCCAGACCGGCCTGCACTGGAGCCTGCTGGGCCACCTGCTGCGCGAGTTCGGCATCGGCGGCCTGCTGGGCTTGGGTGGCGGCTGGCTGATGCTGCAACTGGTCAACCGCATCAACCTGGCTGGCGGCTTGTATCCGATCCTGGTGGTGGCCGGTGGCCTGGTGGTGTTCTCGTTGACCAACGCCCTGCACGGCAGCGGTTTCCTCGCCGTGTACCTGTGCGGCCTGGTGCTGGGCAACAAGCCGATCCGCAGCCGCCATGGCATCCTGCACATGCTCGACGGCATGGCCTGGCTAGCCCAGATCGGCATGTTCCTGGTGCTGGGGCTGCTGGTCACTCCGCACGACCTGCTGCCCATCGCCCTGCCGGCACTGGGCCTGGCGCTGTGGATGATCCTGGTGGCGCGGCCGCTGTCGGTGGTCGCCGCCTTGCTGCCCTTCAAGGCCTTCCATGGCCGCGAAAAAGGCTTCATTTCCTGGGTGGGCCTGCGCGGCGCGGTACCGATCATTCTGGCGGTGTTCCCGCTGATGGCCGGCCTGCCGGACGCCCAGCTGTTCTTCAACCTGGCGTTCTTCATCGTGCTGGTGTCGCTGCTGGTGCAAGGCACCAGCCTGCCGTGGATGGCCAAGCTGCTGAAAGTGACCGTACCGCCAGACCCGGCACCGATCTCCCGCTCTGCCCTGGAAGTGCACATCACCAGCGAGTGGGAGCTGTTCGTGTACCGCCTGGGTGCCGAAAAATGGTGCATCGGCGCCGCCCTGCGCGAGCTGAAAATGCCCGAAGGCACGCGGATTGCCGCCCTGTTCCGTAACGAGCAGTTGCTGCACCCGTCGGGCAGTACCGTGCTGGAAGTAGGCGACATGCTCTGCGTGATCGGCCACGAGCACAACCTGCCGGCCCTGGGCAAACTGTTCAGCCAGGCACCCCAGCGCGGCCTGGACCTGCGCTTTTTCGGCGACTTCGTACTCGAAGGCGATGCCGAACTGGGCGCGGTTGCAGCGTTGTACGGCCTGAAGCTCGATGGCCTGGACGCGAAAATGCCGTTGGCGCAGTTCATCCGACAGAAGGTCGGAGGCGCTCCAGTAGTAGGTGACCAGGTCGAATGGCATGGCACGATCTGGACCGTGGCGACCATGGACGGGAACAAGATCCAGAAAGTGGGCGTCAGATTCCCCGAAGGAACGCGACCCGGACCAGGATTGTTCCTCTAAACTTCGTTTCTGCCGGATCCACAAGTAGTCTGCCTATGTCCCTGCGCGTGTACCTTCGCACAGCCCTGCTCGGGCTGTGCCTGTCCCTTTCCTTTGCGGCCACCGCCGCAGAGGCCCCGACCACCGCCAGCATCCAGAACAGCCTCGACAAGATCGCCGAGCGCAAGCTGCCCGAGGCCGACCAGAAGGCCCTGCAGCAGGTGCTCGAACAGACCTTGAGCCAGCTCGCCAGCAAGGAAGACAGCGAGAAGAAGCTTGTCGCACTTAAGCAGCAGCTGGCCGGGGCCCCGAAAGAAACCAGCGACAGCCAGAAAGAGCTCGCCAGGCTCAAGGAAAGCAAGCCCCAGCCCGTCGCCCAGCGTTATGCCACGCTGAGCGTGCCGCAGCTTGAGCAGATGCTCAGCGAGCGCAACACCCAACAGGGCGAGCTGCAAAAGGCGCTGTCCGAAGCCAACAGCCTGATCATCAACTCGCAAACCCGCCCGGAACGCGCCCAGGCCGAAATCAGCAACAGCCAGGCCCGTGCTCAGCAGATCAACAACATCCTCAAAACCGGCAAGGACGGCGGCAAATCCATCAACGCCGACCAGCGCAACCAGCTCAATGCCGAGCTGGCCTCGCTCAATGCGCTGACCCTGCTGCGCCGCCAGGAGTTGGCCGGTAACAGCCTGCTGCAAGACCTGGGCAACGCCCGCCACGACCTGCTGATCGAACGCGCCACACGCCTGGAGCAGGAAATCCAGGACCTGCAGACCCTGATCAACGACAAGCGCCTGGCCCAGTCCCAGGAGGCGGTAACCCAGCAGTCCATCGAAGCCCAGAAGGCCGGCGGCAGCAGCCTGCTGGCCACCGAAAGCGCGCTTAACCTCAAGCTTTCCGACTACCTGCTGAAAAGTACCGACCGCCTGAACGAACTGACCCAGCAGAACCTGCGCACCAAACAGCAACTGGACAGCCTGACCCAGGCCGACCAGGCGCTGGACGAGCAGATCAACGTGCTCAAGGGCAGCCTGCTGCTGTCCAAGATCCTCTACAAGCAGAAGCAGACCCTGCCGCACCTGAAGGTCGACCGCGACCTGGCCGACCAGATCGCCGACACCCGCCTGTACCAGTTCGAGGTCAACCAGCAGCGCGAGCAAATGAGCAGCCCGGTCACCTATGTCGACAAGCTGCTGGCCGCCCAACCGCAGGAAGCGGTGACGCCTCAGCTGCGCAAGGCCCTGCTGGAAGTGGCGATCAACCGTAGCGACCTGCTGGAGCGGTTGAACCGCGAGCTGTCGGCACTGCTGAACGAATCGATCACCCTGCAGCTCAATCAGAAGCAGTTGCTGGGCACCGCGCAGAGCCTGCGCACCACCCTCGACGAGCAGATGTTCTGGATCCCCAGCAACAAGCCGCTGGACTGGGACTGGCTGAGCTATGTGCCAGAGCGCCTGGCCGACCAGGTCGCCAACCTGCCGTGGGGTTCGGGCCTGAAAGAGCTGGCCGACGGCCTCAGCCAGCGCCCGCTGCTGTTCCTGCCATTGCTGCTGGTGATTGGCGCCCTGTTGTGGCGGCGCCAGTACCTGTACCAACGGCTGGGCAAGGTGCACCAGGACATCGGCCATTTCCGCCGTGACAGCCAGTGGCACACGCCCCAGGCGATTCTTATCAACATCCTCTTGGCGATGCCGGTCAGCCTTGGCCTGGCGCTGTGCAGCTACGCCCTGCAGATCGACGCCCGCGGGCAAAACGCCAACCTCGGCGCCGCCCTCTGGCAACTGGCCCAGGCCTGGCTGGTGTTCTACACCGCCTACCGCATCCTCGCCCCCGGTGGCGTGGCCGAAATCCACTTCCGCTGGCACAAGCCGCAGGTCGAGTTCTTGCGTGGCTGGGTGCGCCGCCTGGGCACCGTGGTACTGGCGCTGGTCGGCGTGGTGGCGGTGGCCGAGCACCAGCCTTCGGCGCTGGCCGACGACGTGCTGGGTATCGGCGTGGTGCTGACCTGCTACGCACTGATGGCCTGGCTGCTCAGCCGCCTGCTGCTCAGCAGCCCCGCGCACCGCGACACCTCGCTGTTCCGCAGGGCCGTGGGCGTGGCGTTCACCGCCCTGCCCATCGCCCTGTTCGTCGCCGTGTGCTTCGGCTACTACTACACCGCGCTGAAACTCACCGACCGGCTGATCTACACCTTGTACCTGCTGCTGTTCTGGCTGGTGATCGAAGCCGCCTTCGTGCGCGGCCTGTCGGTGGCGGCACGGCGCCTGGCCTACCAGCGCGCGCTCAGCAAGCGGGCAGCGGCCAAGGAAGGGCTGGATGGCGAAGTCATCACCGAAGAGCCGACGCTGGATATCGAGCAGGTCAACCAGCAGTCGCTGCGCCTGATCCGCCTGGCCCTGCTCGGCGGCTTCATCGCCGGCCTGTACTGGGTCTGGGCAGACCTGATCTCGGTGTTCGCCTACCTCAACAACTTCGTCCTCTACGAATACACCAGCGGCACCGGCGCCGCCGCCAGCATGGTACCGATCAGCCTCGGCGACCTGCTGGGTGCGCTGGTGATCGTCGGCATCACCTTCGCCCTGGCCGGTAACTTGCCGGGCCTGCTGGAAGTCCTGGTGCTGTCACGCCTGAACCTGGCCCAGGGCAGCGCTTACGCCACCACCACGCTGTTGTCGTACACCATCGTCGGCGTCGGTATCGTCAGCACCCTGTCCACCCTGGGGGTGAGCTGGGACAAGCTGCAATGGCTGGTGGCGGCACTGTCGGTGGGCCTGGGCTTCGGCATGCAGGAAATCTTCGCCAACTTCATCTCCGGCATCATGATCCTGTTCGAGCGCCCGGTGCGCATTGGCGACACCATCACCATCGGCAACCTGTCCGGCACGGTCAGCAAGATCCGCATCCGCGCCACCACCATCACCGACTTCGACCGCAAGGACATCATCGTCCCCAACAAGACCTTCATCACCGGCCAGCTGATCAACTGGTCGCTGACCGACACGGTCACCCGGGTGACGCTGAAACTGGGCATCGACTACGGCTCCGACCTGGACCTGGTGCGCGACCTGCTGCTCAAGGGCGCGCACGAAAACCCGCGCGTGCTCAAAGATCCGGAGCCGATCGTGTACTTCCTCAATTTCGGTGAAAGCTCGCTGGACCACGAACTGCGCATGCACGTGCGCGACCTGGGCGACCGCAACCCAACGCTGGACGAGATCAACCGCTACATCAACCGCGAGTTCAAGGCCCACAACATCAAGATCTCGGTACGCCAGGTCGAGGTGTTCCTGATGGACCAGAAGGACGGCAAGCAGCAGCTGATTCCGCTGGAGCAACCTAAACCCGATGGCACTGCACCGGCCTGAGTGGGCTCGAATGCTTTATTCTGTGCTGAATCTCAGGAGCAGCCCGTGAAAGCCCTCGACCAACTCACTTTCGACAACCGCTTCGCCCGCCTGGGCGATGCGTTCTCTACCCAGGTCCTGCCCGAACCCATCGCAGACCCGCGCCTGGTCGTTGCGAGCGAGTCGGCCATGGCGCTGCTCGACCTCGACCCCGCGCAGGCCGACCTGCCGGTGTTTGCCGAGCTGTTCAGCGGCCACAAACTGTGGGAAGAAGCCGACCCACGGGCGATGGTGTATTCCGGCCACCAGTTCGGCTCCTACAACCCACGCCTGGGCGATGGCCGTGGCCTGCTGTTGGCTGAAGTGCTCAACGACAAAGGCGAACACTGGGACCTGCACCTGAAGGGGGCCGGCCAGACCCCGTATTCGCGCATGGGCGACGGCCGCGCTGTGCTGCGCTCGTCGATTCGCGAGTTCCTCGCCTCCGAAGCCCTGCACGCCCTCGGCATCGCCACCAGCCGTGCGCTGTGCGTAGTCGGCTCCAGCACCCCGGTATGGCGCGAAACCCGGGAAAGCGCTGCCATGCTCACCCGCCTGGCGCAGAGCCATGTGCGCTTCGGCCATTTCGAATACTTCTACTACACCAAACAGCCCGAGCAGCAGCGCGTGCTGATCGACCATGTACTGCAGCAGCATTACCCTGAATGCCAGGCTGCCGAGCAACCGTACCTGGCCATGTTCCGCACCATCGTCGAACGCAATGCCGAACTGATCGCCCGCTGGCAGGCCTATGGTTTCTGCCACGGGGTGATGAACACCGACAACATGTCGATCCTGGGCATCACCTTCGACTTCGGCCCCTACGCCTTCCTCGACGACTTCGACGCCAACTTCATCTGCAACCACTCCGACGACCGGGGCCGCTACAGTTACGCCAACCAGGTGCCCATCGCCCACTGGAACCTCAGCGCGCTGGCCCAGGCCCTGACCACGGTGATCGAGGTGGAGCCCCTGAAAGAAGCGCTGGGCCTGTTCCTGCCGCTGTACCAGGCCCACTATCTGGACCTCATGCGCCGCCGCCTGGGCCTGACCACTGCCGAGGATGACGACATGGCGCTGGTCGAGCGCCTGCTGCAGTGCATGCAGCGGGGTGGCGTGGACTACAGCCTGTTCTTCCGCAAGCTGGGCGAACAGCCGGTGGCCGATGCGCTGAACGTAGTGCGTGATGACTTCATCGACCTGGCCGCTTTCGATGCCTGGGGCGCAGATTATCTAGCCCGCTGCCAACGCGAACCCAGCAATGCCCAAGGGCGCCGTGAGCGAATGCATGCGGTGAACCCGCTGTATGTGCTACGCAATTACCTGGCGCAGAAAGCCATCGAAGCGGCTGAAGCGGGGGATTACAGTGAAGTGCGGCGGTTGCATCAGGTGCTGACCAGACCGTTCGAGGAACAAGCCGGCATGCAAGCCTACGCTGAGCGACCGCCGGAATGGGGCAAGCATCTGGAAATCAGCTGCTCTTCATGATTAATGCCCAACCCTGTGGGAGCGGGCTTGTCGAGGCGTCGAACCGCCGCGAAGCAGGTAACGCGATGGATGGCACCGGCTTCGCCGGTGTTCGCGGGCAAGCCCGCTCCCACAAGGGAAACGAGAATCCAACCCCGGAGATGACATGTCTGACCCACTGGTAATCCCCTGCCCCCACTGCAACGGCCTCAACCGCCTGCCCGCCGAGCGCCTGGGTGACACCCCGAAATGCGGCCGGTGCAAACAAGACATGCTGCTGAGCACCCCTTTCGAGCTCACCGAGGCCAGCTACGCCAGCCAGATCAAAGGCGACCTGCCGCTGCTGGTCGACATCTGGGCCGACTGGTGCGGCCCATGCAAGTCTTTCGCCCCCACCTTCGAACAGGCCGCCCGCCAACTGGCCGGCCGTTGCCGACTGGCCAAGCTCGACAGCGAAGCCAACCGCAACCTCGCCGGGCAACTGGGCATCCGCTCGATCCCCAGCCTGCTGCTGTTCAAGAACGGCCGCGAAATCAGCCGCCAGGCCGGGGCATTCCCACTCCAGTCGTTGCTGGAGTGGGTGCGTAGCCAAGGGGTTTAAGCGCTCTCTTCGAGCAACGAATGCAACTCGACAAACTGCTGCGTCAGCTTGTGCTTTGGCTCCAGGTGAATCAGCGGCAGGCTGGCATGGTGCGATTCACGCATCTTCACCGAGCTGCCGAGGTACACCGGTAGCACCGGCAGGCCTTCGGCCAGCAGTTCGTCGAGCATCTGCTGCGGCAGGCTGGCGCGGGACTGGAACTGGTTGACCACGATGCCTTCGACCATCAGGTCTTCGTTGTGGTCATCCTTGAGGTCTTCGATCTCGGCCAACAGGCCGTACAGGGCCTGGCGTGAGAAACTGTCGCAGTCGAAGGGAATCAAGACGCGATCGGCGGCAATCAGTGCAGAAACTGCGTAAAAATTCAGCGCTGGCGGGGTGTCGATATAAATCCGGTCATAATCCTCATCCAGCTCGTCCAGCAGCTTTCGCAGCTTGTTGATCTTGTGCTTGGCCTCAAGCTTGGGCTGCAAGTCAGCCAGTTCTGCCGTGGCGGTAACCACATGCAGGTTGTCGAACGGGGTTTCGTAGATATCGACCTTGTTCTTCTTGCTGAACGGCCCGCTGGACAGGCTTTGTTTGAAGAAGTCGGCAATCCCCATGGGGATGTCCTCGCCGGTGAGGCCGGTGAGGTACTGGGTCGAGTTGGCCTGGGCATCCAGGTCGATCAACAGGGTCCGATAGCCTTCATTGGCACTGACCGCCGCCAGGTTGCAGGCAATGCTCGACTTGCCCACGCCACCTTTCTGATTGAACACCACGCGCCGCATGATTGACCTCCGTGTTTCAACGAATGCCCGAGTATGTGGCGGCACTGCGGCAATGGCCAGTGCCATTTGACCGGCATCAGCCCTGGCCGACCACCTGCCCAGTCAACAGCTCGGCAAATGCCTTGGCCATCACCGAATGACCGCGCTCGCGCTGCACCAGCCACACCGCCGACATCGCCCCCTCATCCAGCAGCGTGCGATATACAACCCCTTCGATGCGCATGCGCTGGAACGACGCCGGCAATACCGACACGCCCAGGCCCGCCGACACCAGGCCAATGATGGTCATCGCCTCCCCCGCCTCCTGGGCAAAGTGCGGGCTGAAACCCGCCTGTCGTGCCAGGCTCAGCAACTGCGCATGCAGGCCGCTGCCGTAACTGCGCGGGAAGAACACGAATGGCTCATGGGCCAACGCCGCCATGTACACACCCTGGTCAGAGCCCTCCGCCAGCGGATGCGAGGCGTTGATAACCGCCACAAGGGGCTCGCGGAACAACTCCGTGGCCACCAGACCTTCCGGCAACGGCATCGGCCGCATCAGCCCCACTTCGATGGACTCATCGAACACCCCTTCGGCGACATCGCGGCTGCTCATTTCCTTGAGGTTCAGGTGCACCGCCGGGAAACGCTGGCGAAAGGCATGGATGGCCTTGGGGATCTTCGAGGTGAAGGGTGCCGACGAGGTAAAACCGATCTTCATCTCGCCCAGTTCTCCCAGCTGTGCACGCCGGGCCACATCGGCCGCCTTCTCCACCTGCGCCAGCACCTGACGCGCTTCCTCAAGGAATAACCGCCCTGCCTCGCTCAGTTCCACCCGACGGTTGGTACGCTCGAACAGCCGAGCCCCCAGCTCCTGCTCCAGGGCCTGGATCTGTTGGCTCAGCGGCGGCTGCGAAATGCCCAGCTGCTGCGCGGCACGGCCAAAGTGCAGCTCTTCGGCCACGGCGATGAAGTAACGCAGATGGCGCAGTTCCATGATCGGCTCCAAACAGGTCGTAAAACATCTCAAATAGGTCGAACAATATATTGGATCTAATCATTAGCCAGCTATATGCTTTTTTCATTGCGCCAGAGGTACCCGCCCGTGAAAACTGCTGTAGCCCCCCTTCCCGCCGAGCCAGAACCTGCCCCCCTGAACGAAATGTGGATCGAGAAAGGCACCCCCGCCTTCATGAAGACCGTCCTGGCGCTGTTCAGCGGCGGCTTCGCCACCTTCGCCCTGCTGTACTGCGTACAGCCGATGATGCCGCTGTTGTCCAAGGAATTTGCCATCAACGCGGCGCAAAGCAGCCTGGTGCTGTCGGTGTCCACCGCCATGCTGGCGTTCGGCCTGTTGATCACCGGCCCTATCTCTGACCGTATCGGGCGCAAGCCGGTGATGGTCTTTGCATTGGTCTGCGCCGCCCTCTCCACCTTGGCCAGCGCCGTGATGCCGAGCTGGGAACTGGTACTGGCCACCCGCGCATTGGTCGGCCTGTCGTTGAGTGGCCTGGCGGCAGTGGCAATGACCTATCTCAGTGAAGAAATTCACCCGCAGCACATCGGCCTGGCCATGGGCCTGTACATTGGGGGCAACGCGATTGGCGGCATGAGTGGACGGCTCATCACGGGCGTATTGATCGACTTTGTCAGCTGGCACACGGCGATGCTGACCATCGGCGGCCTGGCGCTGGTGGCCGCCCTGGTGTTCTGGAAGGTACTGCCCGAATCGCGCAACTTCCGCCCACAGTCGATGAACCCGCGCAGCCTGCTGGACGGCTTTGTCATGCACTTCAAGGATGCCGGCCTGCCTTGGTTGTTCCTTGAAGCCTTCCTGCTGATGGGAGCCTTCGTCACCCTGTTCAACTACATCGGCTACCGCCTGCTGGCTGAGCCCTACCACATGAACCAGGCACTGGTCGGCCTGCTGTCGGTGGTGTACCTGTCTGGCATCTACAGCTCGGCGCAGGTCGGCGCACTGGCGGACAAGCTGGGCCGGCGCAAGGTGTTCTGGGCCAGTATCGTGGTGATGGCAGGTGGCTTGCTGATGACCCTGGCCAGCCCGCTGGCGATGGTGATCGTCGGCATGCTGGTGTTCACCTTCGGCTTCTTTGGTGCGCACTCGGTGGCCAGCAGCTGGATCGGGCGCCGGGCGCTGAAGGCAAAGGGGCAAGCATCGTCGCTGTACCTCTTCAGCTATTACGCAGGGTCCAGCGTGGCCGGTACGGCGGGTGGGGTGTTCTGGCACCAGTGGGGCTGGAATGGCATCGGGCTGTTCATTGGCAGCTTGCTGGCGGTGGCGTTGCTGGTGGCGTTGCACTTGAGCAAGCTACCTCCCAAGGCATAGGCGCACGTGCTCAGGCTTCGGGCAACGCCATCACCAAGCGCGCCTGAAGCAGCTCGCCCTCGGCTTGCAACTGGATGTTCAGCGCTTCGCCACCGTCATGCTCCAGTACGTGCAGCCAGGCCAGCACTGCGGCGACGGGCCCCTCCAGGCCGACATCCACTTGCCCTGCCTTGGCTTCCAGGCTGACGATGTAGACCCCTGCCGCCTTGGCACGCTCATTCAGCCCAGCCGGTGTCAGCAACTCGACGGCGCCTGGCGACCGACGCGGCCCCTGTACAATTCGCTGCAATGTGGCCGCCAGCTCATGCTCACGCGCCAGCGCTTGTTCCGCTTGCTGCATGCGAGCCTGCCCTGGCAACCAGAGTAGCTGGCAGATCACGATCAACAGCAGGCCCCACAACGCTGCACTCATCAGCGCACGCCGGCCTGCTGGTATCTCTTTCCACTGGCGAACCCATGCATGCTCGTTGAGATTTTTCATTCTGCCTCCTGCCAGGCGAGGATTGCCCGCACGCCCTGGGCAGTCTGTCGCCCCTGTTCCATCCGCATGCCGGCAACACGCTCCCCTAGCCGTTCGAGATCGTCAAAGCCTTCAGCGATGACATCAACACGCCAGCCCTGCCCAGCTGTCGTTTCCGCTCGTTCAATCACCAGATTACCGCTGCTGACCAGCTGCTCGGAGAACTGCGCAAGCTGCTCCATAGCAGTCGACTGCCTGGGCATGTGTTCCAGCAACCGGATTTGCGTGGCCAAATCGCCTCCGGCCAGCGGTTCAGGCGCCCAGCGTTGCAGCACCCGAACATTGTCGGTGTGCTGCAGTGATACCTGACGCATCAACCACTCGGTTCGCCAGTATTCAGCCAGGCAAACCATCAGCAATGCCAGCACCACACTACCTGCCATCGCTTGCCATGCCGGCGCACTGCGCCGTCGGCGCAAGGTGCCCTGGCGCAGGTCCACGGCGCCAGTTTTACCCTGCACCAGCAGTTCCACAGCACTGTCGACCTCCTGATCGCAGCAGTGCGCACCCATTGCCCCTGCCTCGGCCATCCAGGGTATCGACGCATGGCTCTGCTTCAGTACCTGAGCAGCCTGGGCACTGACCGCAAGGCGCGCACCTTCGGTGCCTCCCAGCAACCAGCGCCCCTCGAACCACAGGGCACACGCCTGTGCGGCACTCAGCAGGTCGGCATCGACGTGCACCGCGACCGGGTCGATACCCTGCTCAAGCAGCAGCGACATCAGCGGGCGCAGGCGTTCCAGCGCTATCACCAGCACCTTTCGTCGCCCCTCATCATCTTCTGGCCCGAACGCCAGGTGCGAGGCCTCCAAAGGGGCTGCCAACTGCTCTTCGGCCGCATAGCCCAACACCTCCCGGCTGGGGCGCCTGCCCGGCACTGGCCCAACCCTGCAGTACCCTGCCAGCTCCATCGGCA
Organism: Pseudomonas sp. yb_9; assembly: GCF_043103635.1. Lineage (NCBI taxonomy): Bacteria > Pseudomonadati > Pseudomonadota > Gammaproteobacteria > Pseudomonadales > Pseudomonadaceae > Pseudomonas > Pseudomonas sp. yb_9. Next base: position 117,883 of record NZ_JBICKA010000047.1, read on the forward strand.
GGACGAGCACCACGCCAGCATCGGCCAGTGTTGGCGGCAGATCGCCCAACGTTGACCGGTCAAGCTGCCCCTGCGCTGTGCGCACAAGCACCGGCCATGTCCCGTCGGCTGCGGCCATACCCTCCGCCAGTAGAAACAGGTAAACATCACTCATCTGGCATTTGCTCCGGCTGTGCAGAAAAAACACGACGCCACACACGCACCTGATGCGTGTTCAGGTCGATCTCAAGGTCGCTGTACAGGTAACCAACATTGCCTGCCAGCGCTGCGCGCACCTCCAAGCGGTACCAGCGGCTGGTCACCGACAGTCCATGGCTGTCGATACCAAGACCGACCAGACGCGGTTGCGCCAGAAACTGCTGAACGCTGGCAAAACCCTCTTCGGGCCGTTCGCCTATCAAACGCCGGGCAGTGGATGCTTCCACGCCTTCAAGGCCTTCGAGCACCTGCGCCAGGGCGGTATTGACGTTGAGCCCCGCATTTGCAGGCAACGCCACAACCCATGGCCGCAGGCGTGTCATCACTTCATCATCAACGCCTGGCAGGGCGCGCAGCTGGCTAGGGTCGAGCATGCGTTGGCCTGCCAGGGAATCCAGCACTGGCGCCTCGATCTGCAGCGCACGGCACAACCGCTGCCAACGCTTTAGCAGCACAGGGTCGAGATTTTTCCGTGCGGTCAGCGCCGCGATGTTGAAACGCCCGGAAAGGTCTTCCAGACGCAGGCGAACCTGCCCCTGCTCAAGGTCCAGCAACCGGGCTTTCGCCCAGGGCTGACCACCATGGGTCACTTGCAGCAGGGTTGCAGCCTGCTGTTTCAGTTGCACCAAGGCCTGGCGTTCCCCCGCATGTGCCAACTGCAGCAGGCGCGAGGCATCGATTTGCTGCCTGACGCTGCCCAGCATGCCTTGATGGCTACGCAACATGCTGGCAACCAGCACGGTCAGCAGCGCCATGACCAACAGCACGGTGATTAGCGCCACACCCCGCTGCCGAGTGTTCTTCACAGGCTTGCCCCCGCCATTGGCAGCACGCGGCGTATGCCCTGGAAACGCTGGGTCGAAAGCGTGATTTCGAGCGCCTGTGGCGGCTGCGCAGCCGTCCAGTTGGAAACCCAGCCACCCTCTGCGCCATACATACGCCAGCGCAACGCCACAATACCGTCGAGCACGCGCTGCGGGCGTACCTGCCCGTGCTCCAGAGTACGCCGCTGGCGCCACAGCACACCGTCTTCCAGCCAGTATTCGACAACCCTCAGATCGCTGCGCGGCAAGGGCTGCCGATCACGCTCGGCACCCAACAACCAGCTCACCCGATGCGGCGTCAACAAGATGCCGTGGCTCGTGCCGTTCTTGCCGCTCGCGGGCCAGTACCCTTGCAGTGCATCCCGCTGCATCACACTCATTGCCCGCCCCAAGGCGCGCAGTTCGTCGGCGTGGGCCTGGCGCGCTGCATCGGCCCGGGTGAATGCAGCCAGCAACTGGCTGGTGCCTGCCGCCAACAAGGCGAAGATGGCGACGGCCAGCAACAACTCCAGCAGGGTAAAGCCGCGTTGGGTACAGGCTGGCTCACGGCGCACCATCGACAACCTCCAGCCAGCCCACCGTGTGATGAAGTGGCTGCCGATCCGGCGCCAAACCAACACTCACGTTCACTTCGACGAGGGGCGCATCAGCCAGAGGATGCCTCGCCTCGACCAACCACCAGCCCCGCTCATCGAACCGGACCTCCAGGGTGCGCCGCTGTGCAGCCGCAGGCGCGTGCAGACGCAGTTCAGCAAGGTGGTTATCGGCAATCCAGCTGGCGAACAGCCGGTCACGCAGGCCCTGCGACTGCTCCAGCACATGCTGGCTGGCGGTGGTCACAGCAGCAGCCAGCACGGCAAAAACAGACAGCGCCACCAGCACTTCCAGCAACGTAAACCCACGTTCAACGTTCGAGCCAGGGGTCATTGAGGCCATCGCTTGATACCTGGGCCAGGCTGACGCCAGCCTCATGGAATGACAACGAAAACGGGGTGTGCTCGTCGCTACGGGAAAACACCAGTTGCGCAGTGCCTTCCGGCTTGCCGGGCATCACTGCCAGCCCGTCGATTTCGAGATGCAGGTCCAGCCCGGTGTCCCGGCGCTGCCCCTGCGCTGCCACGCTGTGCCCTTCACCCTTCACTAGCTGATAGCCGCGGGGGTCGACGTGCACAGCCAAATCCCGCCCCTCCAGGACCGCCTGCTGCCTGGCGTACTGGACCAGTTGCAGAAACAGGGCGGCTTCCTGCCGTGCCAACCGATGGGGGCCCTGCCCCACCTGTAGCCCGGCCATGGCCAGGACAACGCCCACCAGCAGCAGCACCAGCATGATTTCAAGCAGGGTGAAGCCCCTCGACCGGTTCTGCCTCATTCGGCCCAGTTACCGATATCGGCATCCGCATCTTCACCGCCGGGCTGGCCGTCGGCCCCCAAAGAGAACAAGTCGTACCCCTGGCCTGATCGCGTTCCTGGGTTGGCGTACTGATAAGGTGCCCCCCACGGGTCCATCGCCTGACGCTTGAGGTAACCCTGGGCGCTCCACTGCCGGGGCAGTGGCGCCAAGGTTGGACGCCGGACGAGCGCCTCCAGGCCTTGAGCCGTAGTGGGGTAGCGCCCATTGTCCAGGCGGTAGATTTCCAGCGCCGTGGCAATGGACTGGATATCGGTACGCGCTGCGGTGAGCTTGGCATGGTCCGGGCGGCTCATCACATTGGGTAGCACCAAGGCACCGAGTACCCCCAGGATGATCACCACCACCATGATTTCAATCAGCGTGAAACCGCGTTGCGCGCGGCGTGCAAAGCCGTAGGACATATCAGTTGACCAGTTGGTTGAGGTTAAGAATGGGCAGCAGGATGGCCAGCACGATGAACAGCACGATGCCGCCCATCACCAAAAGCATCAGGGGTTCACACAGGCTCACCAGAAGGGTTATACGACCTGCCAGTTGCCTGGCCTGAAGATCGGCGGCACGTTCCAGCATGCCGTCCAGCTCCCCGGCACGCTCGCCACTGGCGATCATGTGCAGCATCAGGTCAGGCATGGTCTGGCTACGTGCCAGGCTATGGGCCAGCGTTGCGCCTTCGCCCACTTCACGCACAGCGGCTTGCAAGCGTTCGCGTAGCACCAGATTGCCCACCACGCCGGCCGCGATGTTCATGGCATCGACCAGCACGACGCCGCTGCGCCCCAGAATTGCCAGGGTGCTGATGAAACGTGCGGCTTCACTGGCCAGCACAAAACCGGCGTAACCGGGTATGCGCAGAACCATGGCATGCCATTGCCTTCGTCTGGCGGGTTTGCGTAACAGCAAGACGACCGTTGTAGCGCCTGCCAGCATCACCAGCAAGGCCAACAGCCCAAAGCGGCCGAAGGCATCGCTGAGTGCGATCAGCACCTGCGTTGCCAGTGGTAACTGCGCCTGGTCGCGGGCAAAGGCCTGCACCACGTCCGGCACCACATAACCAAGCAGAAACCCCACCACCAGCAGTGCCACGGCCGTCAGGATCAAGGGGTAAAGCATCGCCAACTGCACCTTCTGGCGCAGTGCCCGCTGATCTTCGCCATGCTCAGCCAGCCGCTCCAGTACGCCGGCCAGGTGCCCTGAACGCTCTGCCGCCTCGACCGTGGCGCGGTAGACCAACGGGAATGCCGATGGGTAATGTGCCAACGCATCGGCAAAGGTATTACCTTCGGCGACCCGCTCAGCCACGCCCAGCAACACCTGCCTGACCAGACGCTGGCCGCTCTGCGCAGCCACCGCCTGCAATGCTTCAGTCAACGGGATGCCGGCCTGCAACAGCGTTGCCAGCTGTCGTGTCAGCAGGCAACGCTGCACGAGCGAGAGGCGGTTGCGTGCAGTCAGCGCGGCAAAGGGCGACGGCTGTACCTCTTCGATCACCAATACCGACCAGCCCTGCTCGCGCAACTGCTGTCGGGCCTGGCGTGCACTGGCTGCCTCTAGCGTGCCGCGCTGACGCGTGCCATCGATGCGCTGAGCCTGATACCGGAAAACCGCCATGCTCAGTCCTGGCCTGTGACGCGCAGCAGTTCCTCGACACTGGTCTGCCCTTGGCAGACTCGCTCGATACCGTGCTGAAACAAGCTGGTCGAGTGCGGGCACAGCAATGCCCGCATCTGTGCCAAGGATGCGCGGCCGTGAATAGCCTGTGCCAGCTGCGGGGTGATCACGACCATTTCATGCAAAGCCACACGCCCGCTGTAGCCCAACTGGCACAGCTCACAACCAACAGCCTGGTAAAGCTGCTGCGGTAAGTCATCGGGATTGCCCAGTGCAGCGGCCATGGCGTCATCCACCTCGCACGCGACCTTGCAATGCGGGCACAACACACGCACCAGCCGTTGAGCCATGACACCGGCGAGCGATGAGGCGAGCAAGCAGGTATCCACACCCATGTCCGCCAACCGCATGATGGCACCCAGTGCGCTGTTGGTATGCAGGGTCGACAGCACCAGATGGCCCGTCAGCGATGCCTGCACGGCAATTTCGGCCGTTTCCCTGTCACGGATCTCACCCACCATCACGACATCCGGGTCCTGCCGCAGGATCGCCCGCAGCCCGCGCGCAAAGGTCATCTCCACCTTGCTGTTGACCTGAGTCTGGCCGATGCCCGGCAAGTGATATTCAACCGGGTCCTCGACGGTGAGAATGTTGCGCGACTCACGGTTCAGTACCGACAACGCCGTATACAACGTGGTGGTCTTGCCAGAGCCGGTAGGGCCGGTCACCAGGAAAATGCCATGGGGTTTGTCCAGCAATGCCAGGAACGCCTTCTGCACAGAGGGCTGCATCTGCATGTGTTGTATGTCCAGGCGGACCGCCTGCTTATCCAGCAAACGCATCACCACCCGCTCCCCATGGGCCGCCGGTAAGGTGGACACACGCACATCCACCTCATGGCCTGCCAGCCGCAAGCTGATGCGGCCATCCTGGGGCACACGTTTCTCGGCAATGTCCAGGCGCGCCATGACCTTGATGCGCGATACCAGCAGTGCCGAGAGCGCCCTGGGCGGCGTGAGCACTTCGCGCATGACACCATCGATGCGCATGCGAACACGCAACTGCTGCTCGAAGGTTTCCAGGTGGATATCGGAAGCGCGTGACCTGACCGCTTCGCTGAGCAACGCATTGAGCAACCGGATGATCGGCGCATCGTCCTGTTGATCGAGCAGGTCACTGGCCTGCGGCAAGCCCTCAGCCAAGCGTGACAGGTCGATGTGGTCATCCAGCTCCTGGATAACCGACTGTGCCGCATCCTGGGCGCCGCCATAGCAACCGGCCAGGTGGATGGCAAACGCGTCATCGTCCACCACCCGTAGCGGAACATGCTGCCCGACCACGCGCAACGCTTCGGAAAGCGACTCCAGCGAGGCGCCGTTGCGCATCAGCAACGTGTGGCGGTCAAGCAAAATGCCAAAGCGCCGGGCAAAGCCGAATGGAATCAGATCGCTCACCGGCCAGGTTCCTCGCCCATCGGTACAGGGCGCGCCTCGAACATTTGGCGGGGGTCTTTCGGTACTCGTGCCGGGTCGGACGCCTGTACGTCGCCATAGGCGCGGCGGCCGGAGTCGATCAGGTCTTCCTGGGTACGCAAGACGGTAGGCCTCAGGAACACCATCAGGTTGGTCTTTTCCTGAGTGTCCCTGGTCCAGCGGAACAAGCCACCAAGCAGCGGGATGCGGCTTAGCAACGGCACTGCGCGCTGCTCTGTCCGCACGCTGTCCTTGATCAGGCCGCCGATCACGATGATCTCGCCGTCCGCAGCCAGGATGGTGCTCTTGAGCGTCCGCTTGCTGGTGATCAGGTCACCTTCGACCGTGCCAGGTGCCAGTTCGGAGCTTTCCTGTTCGACCTCCAGGCGCAAACTCCTGCCCTCATTGATGTGCGGGCGCACCTTCAGGCTAATACCGATGTCCTTGCGTTCCACGGTCGTGAACGGGTTGTCGGCGCCACTCCCTGATGTGGTATACGAGCCGGTCTTGAAGGGCACGTTCTGCCCCACCAGGATCTGCGCCTCCTGGTTGTCTAGCGTGAGCAGGCTGGGGGTGGACAGCAAATTGCTGCGGGTATTGCTGGCCAACGCGGAAACCAGCAGGCCGAAACGGTCAGAACCCAATGCCAGCGCCGCACCGCTCGGCAGTGCCTTGTCTGCGCCCAGCAGGTCAGCCCAGGCCACACCGCTGTCGGGGAATGTCACACCGCCCTTGAGGCTGCCTGTATCTATCCCCCACTGCAGCCCCAAGGCTTCATTGATATCCCCGCTGACCTCGACGATGGCCGCATGTATCAGCACTTGCGCGCGTGGCTGGTCGAGTTGCTCGATGATCTGTACCACATTACCCAACGTCTGGGGCTCACCCAGAAGCACCAGCGCATTCTGGCTGACATCGGCCTTGACCATGGCCCCTGCCGCAAGTGGCTGGCCCAAGGTTTCAGTACCTGCCTTGGCATCCAGCCGTTTGCCCACTTCACTGAGCACCTCGGCCAGTTGCTCGGCATTGCCATGCTGAAGGCGCACCACTCGCCAGTTCTGCGAACTGACAGGCGCGGGCACATCCAGCTCGCGGGCCAGGCGAGCAAGGCGTTGCCGGGACTTTTCCGGGCCGAGTATCAGCAGGCGGTTGCTGCGCGAGTCGGACAGCACCCGCACGCCACTGTCCGGGCCGCCCGCCGAAGCCTCTACCACAGGCAACACATCCACGGCCTGTGCTGTACGCAAGGTCACCAGCTCATAGTCATGCCGTTGACCGCTGTCCAGTTGCGCCACCAGGCTTTGCAGGCGCTCCAGGTTTGCAGCCGAATCGGTAACGACCAAGGCATTGGCCGAACTGGACGGTCCAATGTAACCATTGCTGGACACCAACGGCCTCAGCAAGCCCGCCAGATCAGCCGCAGTGCTCCCAGACAAGCTGAACACGCGCGTGGTGAATGCGGCAGGAATGGCATCGACCTGCTGGTTGGCCCAGGCTTTTGCCTCACTCGCCGGCAGCACCAGCAAGCGATCACCATCGTTCACCGCGGCGAACCCTTGTGCATTCAGCACCGAGTAGAACAGCCGGCGCACGCCCTCACGATCGTGCGCTTCATTGGACAAGACTGTAATCCGGCCCTGTACGCGCGGATCAAGCACAATTGTCTGGTCAAGAATGGCCCCGACTTCGCGCACCACATCGCGTACATCGGCATCGCTCATCGCCAGTTGCCAGGTCGGCGCATCAGCCAGGGCCAGCGGGCAGGTCAAAGTCAGACAGGCCCCGAACGAGGCCACCCGTAGAAAGCGTTGAAATGTCATTGCACCTCCCGCAGCAGGCGGGGTGAATCGGCAGACGCAGGACCACGCGTGGGGGTACTGCCCGATTGAACGAAGACGCTGGCGCGGCTGCCGGACAACGCCAGCGTTTGCTCGCGCTCACCGTCCCAAAGGGTGATGGAACGCACGTCGATCCGACGCAACACGCTGCCGCCCGGCATACGGTCGCCAACCCGGTACAGGCTTTCACCCTCGCGGCTTGCAACCAGCGCACGGGCCTGGCCCAGGCTTGATACGAAACACGCCTTGAGAACCAGTTCGGCCTGGCTGGCAGCCTGGCCGACTGGCTCGCTATAACCAAATGCCAGTGCCAGGGTTGCTGTGGGTAATGGCTTCTGGGCAATTGATGCGGACGCGACCTGCTCCCGCCCGATGCGCTCTGCCACGGGCCGGGTCGTTTCTCGCACGACCAGAAAAGCAATCGCCAACAGGGGAGCTGCCACCCAGGACAGAATCGAAAACGGCTTCATTGGCTCAGGGCAACATCCGGCGAAGCACCTGCCGCCCAGAACACTCGTGCAGAATGACGGCCCCGACATGCAGCGCCACAACCATGGTCAGCACCACGTTGGCTGCAACATGCAGCTTCAGCCAGGCACTGAGCCATGACGGGTCGCTGATCAACGGCGAGATGGCAAACCATCCAAACACGTCGATTGCGCGGTCCATCATCAGTACACCAGATAACAGCACCAGCGTGGTCAGCCAGTACATACCCTCGTGTACAGCTTGGGCAGCCCGGCGCGCCCGAGGGTTCTCATTCAGCGCACCCGGCCTGGCCTTGACCAATCGCACCAGCCAGCGCAGCAAGAAAACCGGGATGAACAGCGTGGTCAGCCCGACATTCACGAAACCGACCAGATGGGCAGTGGCGGGTTCGACATCAAAGCCGGAAACATAAAAGCCACTGACCAGCGCCCAGCCGATCACCAAGGCAGAGACCCAGTGCAACAGGATCTGCTGCCAGCAATATTTGTGTACTTGCATCGAAAATACCGTGTTGTGCCCTAGCCGCTACTCCGGCTGCCAGGGCACATTCCTTCAGCGTTTGATCCAGGCGTCTTGCCAGTGGCTGCCTACACCCGGCTCATATTGGGTGGCACTTGCCGAATAGCTCTTGCACCAGCCCTCGAACGGGAACGGCTTGCACTCGAACACTTCACCCGTCTTCGGTTGCAGTACACGTGTACCGGCCTTGTAGCTTGCAATCGATTGAGGGAATTCAAAGTCGTGGCCTTCGCCACCCGCAGCCTTCAGCTGAACCGTGCGCTCTTCCTGCAACAGGATGCGCCCGGCCTTGTTCACGCCAACGACCTTGAGCAGGTGCTCGCCTTCGACACTGCTCGCTTGCAGCGTCATCGGACGGGTGGTGGCGTCCACGTCCTGACGAGTGAAGCCGACTTGCTGGTTGGCACTGTCGAACAGCCGTGCACTGACCTGCAGCTTACGGTTGGTCATTACCGTGAAGTCCAGGTTCGCCTTACCGTCTTCCAGCACGTACTCAGGTTTGAGGTCATGCAGGTGCAGGTAGCTGTCATCGACAGGTACGCCTTCGAAATCCAGCTGATAGCTGCTGATGCCCGTCTCGGGTTTGGCGAAGATGCTGTTGGCGCCCTGGACCGGCTTGATGTTGCCCTCGCTATCAAGGTGGCCCGCTTGTACCAAGGACTGGGTTTCATTGATGCGCTTTGCAAGCTTGTAGGACCAGTTTGCTGCAAGGCCTTCCTCAGCGCTGTCAATGACGATACCTACGCTGAATTGAGCGCTTTCCGAGCCGGCCACGAACGCGCGAGCCCTGACCTTGTCGCCAACCTGCAGGTCACGATGTGGGTTGATGCTGCCCACTTGCGGCCACTCAGGGGCGGGGCCACCTTCAGTCTGAATATCCACGTCCATGACGTTGTAGAACGCTGCAGCAGTGTCATCGACTGTCCAGACACCCAGGATGATGTGCTGCCCGGTCTTGTCAGCAGGCAACGTGCACTGATGCTTTACAAGGGCTGGTCCATGTGTGGGTTGCCCCTCACCACGAGCCGGCTTCCCATGCCCATCAACGGTACAGAAAGGCGTCGACTCGAACGCATCGCGCCCCAAGGGTGCATTCGGGTTCCACCCCGCTTTGGTGATGAAGTACTCCCAACCCGTCGTCTTGTGCCCTTCGGTGTAATACCAGTCGAAGGCGACGTCGCGCTGCTTGATGGGCGTCAGCGACCAGCGGTTGGCAGACTGCTCATCCAGCGTTGCGAAGTCGGACCGCACCCCACCACTGGCGAGTTTGCCATCAGCCGGGCCGCGGGCCGGGAAGCCTTTTTCGGCCTCCCCGACTGCTTGCGGCTCGTACATAGGCTGGCCACACTCGGTGTTCAACCCAAGTCGGCACGCATACGCCCTGGAAGGCGGTTCACTGGCGTAACCGTGTGCACTGGCCATTTGGGCATGCATGCCCACCCCGGCAATCGCCAGCCATGCGCTGCTGGCAACAACCCTTCGTAGATGCTTTCGTGTACTCATGACGCACTCCAAACTGCTGAGTTTGCGTCGGGGGCTCCCGACAGGAGTGCGTCATTCTAAAAATGCGAAAGGCTGCAAAACATAGGAAAATTCCTGCCGAACAGCAGGCATTTTCATGAGTCAGTTGATGATCTCGACAATATCCACGTCAACCTCACGGCTCATCAGGTGCTTTTCCACCTCACCGGTCAACTTGACCTTGGTCTTGTCGTTGAACGGCGTCGACGGCAGGTCTTCGTCATCGATCTCGACGGTGATGGTGCCGGTGTTGTCCTTGAACTCGTACTTGTCGTCGTTGTTGATCTTCTTGGTCACAAACCCTTGCAGCACAACCGGAGTGTCATCGGCAGCGTCGTTGGCAGCGGCAACAGTGGTGACCGACTGAGCGCCGGGGCCGGTATAGGTCGCAGCCAGTGCGGCGGTGCTGAACAGAGGGGCGAGGATCAGGGCGAGGTAACGTGCTTTCATGAGGATCGGGTCCTGTTTGGGTTTCGATGGGACCAGATTAGCGACGATCGCTGAATTAAAACTTAATGCGACAAAAAGCCCGGCACAGGGCCGGGCTTGGGTTTTCAGCTTCAGATCACTGATGATACTGCGCCGACAGCTCATGCACGGCGTTGATGAACACACCCGCGTGCTCCGGATCGACTTCCGGCGTAATGCCGTGGCCCAGGTTGAACACATGGCCCGTGCCGTGGCCGTAACTGGCCAGGATGCGCGCCACTTCCTGGCGGATGGCTTGCGGCTTGGCGTACAGCACGGTCGGGTCCATGTTGCCTTGCAGGGCCACCTTGTCACCCACGCGGCGGCGGGCGTCGCCGATCTCGCAGGTCCAGTCCAGGCCCAGCGCATCGGCGCCGGCTTCAGCGATGCTTTCCAGCCACAGGCCACCGTTCTTGGTGAACAGGATCACCGGCACCTTGCGCCCTTCGTGCTCGCGGATCAGCCCGCTGACGATCTTGCGCATGTAGGCCAGGGAGAATTCCTGGTAGGCCGCCGCCGACAGGTTGCCGCCCCAGGTGTCGAAAATCTGTACGGCCTGGGCACCGGCCAGAATCTGGCCATTCAGGTAGCTGGTCACCGACTGGGCCAGCTTGTCCAGCAGCAGGTGCAGGGCTTGCGGGTTGTCGTAGGCCATGGCCTTGGTCTTGCGGAAGTCTTTCGACGAGCCGCCTTCGACCATGTAGGTGGCCAGGGTCCATGGGCTGCCGGAGAAGCCGATCAGCGGCACACGGCCATTGAGTTCGCGGCGAATGGTGCTGACCGCGTCCATCACATAGCCCAGGTCTTTCTGAGGGTCTGGGATTGGCAGCGCTTCGATGTCGGCCGGGGTGCTGATGACCTTCTTGAAACGCGGACCTTCGCCGGTTTCGAAGTATAGGCCCAGGCCCATGGCGTCGGGGATGGTGAGGATATCCGAGAACAGGATCGCCGCGTCCAGCGGGTAGCGGTCCAGCGGCTGCAGGGTGACCTCGCAGGCGAACTGCGGGTTCATGCACAGGCTCATGAAGTCGCCGGCCTTGGCGCGGCTGGCGCGGTACTCCGGCAGATAGCGGCCGGCCTGGCGCATCATCCACACCGGGGTGACGTCTACGGGTTGCTTGAGCAGTGCACGCAGGAAACGATCGTTCTTCAGGGCAGTCATGTCGGCATCCGGAAAAATAGTGCGGGCATTTTCTCAGACGCACAAAGAAAAGGCACGGCTCATTGCCGTGCCTTTTCTCTATGGGTATGTCCTGGATCAATAGATTTTGTATACAAAATCTAAATGATTTCAGACTTCGAGGTAGTCCAGGATGCCTTCAGCAGCGGTACGCCCTTCGAAGATTGCCGTCACCACCAGGTCCGAACCGCGCACCATGTCGCCACCGGCAAACACTTTCGGGTTGCTGGTCTGGTGCTTGAACTTGCCTTTCTCCGGCGCAACCACGCGGCCTTGGCTGTCCAGCTGGATACCATGCTGCTCGAACCACGGCGCCGGGCTTGGGCGGAAGCCGAAGGCGATCACCACGGCATCGGCCGGCAGGATCTCTTCAGAACCCGGGATCGGCTCGGGGCTGCGGCGGCCACGGGCATCCGGCTCGCCAAGGCGGGTCTCGACCACTTTTACGCCTTCCACCTTGTCCTCGCCAACGATGGCGATAGGCTGGCGGTTGTAGAGGAACTTCACACCCTCTTCCTTGGCGTTCTTCACCTCTTTGCGCGAACCCGGCATGTTGGCTTCGTCACGGCGATAGGCGCAGGTCACCGATTTGGCGCCCTGACGGATCGACGTGCGGTTGCAGTCCATCGCGGTGTCACCACCGCCCAGCACCACCACCTTCTTGCCCTGCATGTCGACGAAGTCTTCCGGCGACTTTTCGAAGCCCAGGTTGCGGTTGACGTTGGCGATCAGGAAGTCCAGCGCGTCATGCACACCTGGCAGGTCCTCGCCCGGGAAGCCACCCTTCATGTAGGTGTAGGTACCCATGCCCATGAACACCGCGTCGTACTCGGCGAGCAGCTGTTCCAGGGTGACGTCCTTGCCCACCTCGGTGTTCAGACGAAACTCGATGCCCATGCCGGTGAAGACTTCGCGGCGGTTGCTGAGCACGGTTTTTTCCAGCTTGAACTCGGGGATGCCGAAGGTCAGCAGGCCACCGATTTCCGGGTTCTTGTCGAACACCACCGGGGTCACGCCGGCACGCACGAGTACGTCGGCGCAGCCCAGGCCAGCAGGGCCGGCGCCGATGATGGCGACGCGCTTGCCGGTTGGTTTGACCTTGGACATGTCCGGGCGCCAGCCCATGGCGAAGGCGGTGTCGGTGATGTACTTCTCCACCGAACCGATGGTCACCGCGCCAAAGCCGTCGTTCAGGGTGCAAGCACCCTCGCACAGGCGGTCTTGCGGGCACACGCGGCCGCACACTTCCGGCAGGGTGTTGGTTTGGTGCGACAGCTCGGCGGCGGCCAGGATGTTGCCTTCGGAAACCAGCTTCAACCAGTTGGGGATGAAGTTGTGTACCGGGCACTTCCATTCGCAATACGGGTTACCGCAGCCCAGGCAGCGGTGTGCCTGGTCCACGGACTGCTGCGGCTTGAACGGTTCGTATATTTCCACGAACTCTTTCTTGCGCTGGCGCAGCAGCTTCTTCTTCGGGTCCTTACGGCCCACTTCGATGAACTGGAAGTCGTTGTTCAGACGTTCAGCCATTTTTCAAAACCTCTTTACAGCAGCTGCAAGCTAGACGCTGCAAGCCGCAAGACGATCACTTAAGCCGGGCAAACCTCGTACTGCCTTTACCTGCAGCGTGAGGCTTGCCACTTGCAGCTGTTTTTACTGCGGGTTGGCACGGGTGCTGGACAGCAGCTGCTTCAGGTTGGCTGCCTTCGGCTTCACCAGCCAGAAGCGCCGCACGTAGTCGTCCAGGTTCTCCGAGAGCTCACGCCCCCACTCGCTGCCGGTTTCTTCCACATACTCGGCAAGGACACGCGCCAGGTGGCTGCGGTACGCCTCCATCGCTTCACCACTGATGCGCTGGATTTCCACCAGTTCGTGGTTGAGCTTGTCGACGAAGCTATTGTCCATGTCGAGCACGTAGGCGAAGCCGCCAGTCATGCCAGAACCGAAGTTGTAACCGGTCTTGCCCAACACGCAGACAAAGCCGCCGGTCATGTATTCACAGCAGTGATCGCCAGTGCCCTCGACAACAGCGTGGGCGCCGGAGTTACGCACAGCGAAGCGCTCGCCCGCAGTACCTGAGGCAAACAGCTTGCCGCCAGTGGCACCGTAAAGGCAGGTATTGCCGACGATGGCGCTGTGCTGGGTTTCGAACGGGCTGCCGGCTGGCGGCACGATGGTGAGCTTGCCACCGGTCATGCCCTTGCCGACGTAGTCGTTGGCGTCGCCTTCCAGGTGCAGGTTCAGGCCACCGGCGTTCCACACACCGAAGCTCTGGCCCGCAGTACCCTTGAAGCGGAAGGTGATCGGCGCCGCAGCCATGCCCTGATTACCGTGCAGGCGGGCGATTTCACCCGACACACGCGCACCGATGGAACGGTCGCAGTTGCAGATGTCGAGGTTGAACTCGCCACCGGCCTGGTCACGGATGGCCGGCATGGCCATTTCCACCATTTTCTCGGCCAGCTCGCCCTGGTCGAACGGCGGGTTCTTGTCCACTTCGCAGAACTGCGGCTTGTCAGCCGGGATGTGCGAGCTGCCCAGCAGCGGCGACAGGTCCAGGTACTGCTGGCGCTCGGTGTCGCCTGGCAATACGTCGAGCAGGTCGGTACGGCCGATCAGTTCGCCCAGGCTGCGCACGCCCAGTTTGGCCAGCCATTCACGGGTTTCTTCGGCGACGAAGGTGAAGAAGTTGATCACCATGTCGACGGTGCCGATGTAGTGGTCCTTGCGCAGCTTGTCGTTCTGGGTGGCTACGCCGGTGGCGCAGTTGTTCAGGTGGCAGATGCGCAGGTACTTGCAGCCCAGGGCGATCATTGGCGCGGTACCGAAGCCGAAGCTTTCGGCGCCGAGGATGGCCGCCTTGATCACGTCCAGGCCGGTTTTCAGGCCGCCGTCGGTCTGTACCCGCACCTTGCCGCGCAGGTCGTTGCCACGCAGGGTCTGGTGGGTTTCTGCCAGGCCCAGTTCCCACGGGGCGCCGGCGTACTTGATCGAGGTCAGCGGCGAAGCACCGGTACCACCGTCGTAACCCGAGATGGTGATCAGGTCGGCATAGGCCTTGGCCACACCAGCGGCGATGGTGCCCACGCCGGCTTCCGCCACCAGCTTGACCGACACCAGCGCCTGCGGGTTGACCTGCTTGAGGTCGTAGATCAGCTGGGCCAGGTCTTCGATCGAGTAGATGTCGTGGTGCGGCGGTGGCGAAATCAGGGTCACGCCCGGTACCGCATAGCGCAGCTTGGCGATCAGGCCGTTGACCTTGCCACCCGGCAGCTGGCCGCCCTCACCGGGCTTGGCGCCCTGGGCGACCTTGATCTGCAGCACTTCGGCGTTTACCAGGTATTCCGGGGTCACACCAAAGCGGCCGGTGGCCACCTGCTTGATCTTGGAGCTGCGGAGGGTGCCATAGCGCGACGGATCTTCACCGCCCTCACCGGAGTTGGAACGCGCGCCCAGGCGGTTCATGGCCTCGGCCAGCGCCTCGTGGGCTTCCGGCGACAGGGCCCCCAGCGAGATACCGGCGGAGTCGAAACGCTTGAGGATGGCCTCCAGCGGTTCGATCTGCTCCAGCGGCAGCGGCTGGTCGGCCACTTTCACTTTCAGCAGATCGCGGATCATCGACACCGGGCGGGTGTCGACCAGCGTGGTGTATTCCTTGAACTTGGCATAGTCGCCCTGCTGCACGGCGGCTTGCAGGGTGTTGACCACGTCCGGGTTGTAGGCGTGGTACTCGCCACCGTGAACGAACTTCAGCAGGCCGCCTTGCTGGATCGGCTTGCGCGCGCTCCAGGCTGCGGCCGCCAGCAGCTTCTGGTCGCTTTCCAGGTCTTCGAAGCGCGCGCCCTTGATGCGGCTGGACACGCCCTTGAAGCTCAGGCCGACCACTTCCTCGGCCAGGCCGATGGCTTCGAACAGCTGCGCACCACGGTACGAGGCGATGGTGGAGATGCCCATCTTCGACAGGATCTTCAGCAGGCCCTTGGAGATGCCCTTGCGGTAGTACTTGAAGACTTCGTCCAGGTCGCCCAGCACTTCGCCGGTGCGGATCAGGTCGGCCAGCACTTCATAAGCCAGGTACGGGTAAACGGCCGAGGCACCGAAGCCCAGCAGCACGGCAAAGTGGTGCGGGTCGCGGGCGGTGGCGGTTTCCACCAGGATGTTGCTGTCGCAACGCA
Source organism: Pseudomonas sp. yb_9 (assembly GCF_043103635.1). Taxonomy (NCBI): domain Bacteria; kingdom Pseudomonadati; phylum Pseudomonadota; class Gammaproteobacteria; order Pseudomonadales; family Pseudomonadaceae; genus Pseudomonas; species Pseudomonas sp. yb_9. Next base: position 133,586 of record NZ_JBICKA010000047.1, read on the forward strand.
GGCCCTGTTCGGTCAAGCGGTGGTGCACTGCACCCACGGCCAGCGAAGCGTGCACCGGCAGTTTGCCCGGGGCGATGTAGCGGTCGCTCAGCACCAGCTGGGTCTTGCCAGCGCGCACGGCTTCTTCAGCCTGGTCAGCGATATTGCGGATGGCCGCTTCGAGGCCGACGCCCTCTTCATAGTTGAGGTCGATCAGCTGGCGGTCGAAACCTTCGCGCTCCAGGCTCATCAGCGAACGCCACTTGGCGGGCGAAATGACCGGCGAGCTGAGGATGACCCGCGAAGCGTGCTCCGGAGACTCCTGGAAAATGTTGCGCTCGGCGCCCAGGCAGATTTCCAGCGACATCACGATCGCTTCGCGCAGCGGGTCGATCGGCGGGTTGGTCACCTGGGCGAACTGCTGGCGGAAGAAGTCGTACGGCGAACGCACGCGCTGCGACAGCACGGCCATCGGCGTGTCGTCGCCCATCGAGCCGACGGCTTCCTGGCCCTGCTCACCCAGCGGGCGCAGCACCTGATCACGCTCTTCGAAGGTGACCTGGAACATCTTCATGTATTGCTTGAGCTGGTCAGCGTCATAGCTGGCCACGCCCTGGTCGTCGGTCAGCGTCGCCTGGATACGGGTGGCGTGCTGACGCAGCCAGCGCTTGTACGGGTGACGCGACTTCAGGCGGTTGTCGATGGCGTCGGTGTCGAGGATCTGGCCGGTTTCGGTGTCCACGGCCAGGATCTGACCCGGGCCGACACGGCCTTTGGCCAGCACTTCCTCAGGCTGGTAGCCCCATACGCCGATTTCCGAGGCGATGGTGATGTAGCCGTTGGTGGTGGTCACCCAGCGCGCCGGGCGCAGGCCGTTACGGTCCAACAGGCACACCGCGTGGCGGCCTTCGGTCATGACGATACCGGCCGGGCCGTCCCACGGCTCCATGTGCATGGAGTTGTATTCGTAGAAGGCGCGCAGGTCGGCGTCCATGGTCTCGACGTTCTGCCAGGCTGGCGGTACCAGCATGCGTACGCCGCGGAACAGGTCGATGCCACCGGTCACCATCAGTTCCAGCATGTTGTCCATGCTCGACGAGTCGGAACCCACGCGGTTGACCAGCGGTCCGAGCTCTTCGAGGTCGGGGATCAGGTCGTTGGCGAACTTGGTGCGACGGGCCATGGCCCAGTTGCGGTTGCCGGTGATGGTGTTGATCTCGCCGTTGTGGGCGAGGAAGCGGAACGGCTGCGCCAGCGGCCATTTCGGCAGGGTGTTGGTGGAGAAGCGCTGGTGGAACACGCAGATCGCGGTTTGCAGGCGCTCGTCACCCAGGTCTGGGTAGAACGCCGCGAGATCGCGCGGCATCATCAGGCCTTTGTAGATGATGGTCTTGTGCGAGAAGCTGCAGATGTAGTGGTCGGCATCGTGGGCGTTGGCCACCGACGAACGGCGACGGGCACTGAACAGCTTGATCGCGAATTCCTGATCGCTCAGGCCTTCACCGCCGATGAACACCTGCTCGATCTGCGGCAGGCGCTCCAGGGCCAGGCGGCCGAGCACGCTGGTGTCGATCGGAACCTTGCGCCAGCCGACCAGTTTCAGGCCGGCTGCGAGGATTTCGCGGTCCATGTTGGCGCGGGCGGCTTCAGCTTTGACTGGGTCCTGGTTGAAGAACACCATGCCGACGGCATACTGCTTGGGCAGCTCGACGGCGAAGTGCTCCTGGGCCACAGCACGCAGGAATTGATCGGGCTTCTGCATGAGCAGACCGCAACCGTCACCGGTCTTGCCGTCGGCGTTGATGCCGCCGCGGTGGGTCATGCAGGTCAGCGCCTGCATGGCGGTTTGCAGAAGGTGGTGGCTCGGTTCGCCCGTCATATGGGCGATCAGGCCAAAACCACAGTTGTCCTTGAATTCTTCGGGATGGTACAGACCTGTTTTCATAGACACATTCTCACCAGGTTCACCTCTCAACGGAGGCAAATCTCTTTTTTAACAACCACTTACCATCCACGCCGATCAAACGCCAGCTTTTTTGCGGTGGCCATGGAAAACCATTGTTGCACAGCGACAGCGATGCCCACAAATTTTCATGTCTCACCAATGAAAATTTATGTCGCAATTTTGAATGTTTTTGCACCATGCGCCGTGATAGCAGCTTGGCTCGAGTCTGAAGCGTTTCAGCCATGACTGCAAGTAAGGCTTGTGGCCGGCAGTCTGGGACAGAAAAGCCTGCCGCGTTAAAACGCAGCAGGCTAGTCGAAAGCTAGAATTCGCTTAGCTACTGGGCGGCGGGGTGATGCCGCCCGGAAGGTATCAGCGGGCCGAGGCCAGCTCTTGTTGGACGCTGGCGACGGTACGTGGCCAAGGTTTACCAGCCTGGACCTTCGCTGGCAAGTTCTTGATTGCCGCAACCGCTGCATCGCGGTTGGCGAAGCTGCCATAAGTCACGACGTACAACGGCTTGCCCTGCAGGTTTTTCTTGAAGTAGCGATAGTCGCCACCCTGGGCCTTGACGTACGCCTGGGCCGAAGCCTCGGAGCTGGTGCCGAGGATCTGCACCACATAGTTACCCGGCTTTTGCCCGGCGTACCAGCCACCGCTGCCACCACCGGATGCCGCTGGTTTTTCAGCCGGTTTGGCGGCTGGCTTGGCCACGGCAACCTGGGTCGGTGCTGGCGCAGGCTTGGCAGGTGCAACCGGTTTAACCGGCTGGGTTGCGACGGGTTTCGGCGCAGGCGCCACCGGCTGCACTGGCTGGGCAGGCACACTGGCAACGGGCTGGGCAGGCGCAGGTGCCGGGCCGGCCGGCAAGCCTTGCGGCGGGGCAATGGTGGTCACGGTGGGCGGTGGGTTGCCAGGCTGCAGGGCGGTGTCGCCTGCCGGGCTGCCTTCTTCACCTTCACCCATGCCTGCGGCCTGGGCCAGCGGTTCGCGCATCACCGGCTGGGACTGGCCCACCAAAGGCAGTGGCATCGGCTGGGACGAGCCAGAGAATTCGATGGCAGCACCTTGCTTGCCTTCGCCAAGCGGCAACTGTGCTTGGGCGGCTGGCGCATCGGCCGGCGCCTTGTCGCCTTTCTTGGGCATCAACACCGCGGCGCCAACGGCGACCACGACCACAGCGGACAGCGCGAGCACATGTTTTTTAGGCATCTTGAACCCCATGGATGGTCGCTTGGCCGTCGAGCGGCTGGCGATCATGGCTTCGATCAGAGTGTCACGGGCGACCTGGTTGATGTTGCCAGGCCAACCGTCGGAGTTTTCATGGATATCGACGATCTGTTCACGGCTGAACACCTCGATGCCCCGGCCAGCGCCTTCCAGACGCTGCTCCAGGTACTCACGGGTTTCCTCTTCACTGTAGGGGGCGAGCTCGATGATGTGGAAGCGTTCTTCCTCGATATTGAGCTCATCCAGCCCGACAATCAGTGACGGTTCACCGAACAGGAACACATGCGGGCGCCCTTCCGGCACACCGGCCGCCAATTCCAGCAACGCTTGGAGTGCCGACTCGTCGAGTTGTTCCGCATCGTCCACCAGCAAATACACTTCCTGCCCGGTGAGTGCCAGTTGCACCACCTTGGACAGAATCGCCTGCACTTCAGCCTGGTCCACCCCCAGGTCCTGGGCGACCTGGGCCAGCATGCCGGAAGCATCGCTGGCACTGCGGGCAGACACCACCACGCTCTGCACCGCCTGTTTGTTGGTACTGGCCACCAGGGCCTGGCGCAGCAGCGACTTTCCGCTGCCCAGCGGGCCGCTGACTACCAGCATCAAGTGGCTGTAGCGTGCCAGATGGTGCAACTGGCCAAGCACGGGCTTGCGCTGGGCCGGGAAAAACTTGAAGCCGGGCACGCGGGGTGCGAACGGATCGTGGCTCAACTGGTAATGGTCGAGAAAGGCCTCATCGGCATGCAAACTGGTCATTGCGCTGTCACAACCTCAAAGCTGGGCCACGATCGCGCGGTAATCCGCCGACAGCGTGGCCTGTAGAATCTCTTTCGGATAGTCGTCGGTCACCACGGCCTCGCCCATCTGGCGCAGCAGCACCAGACGCAGACGACCGTCGAGCACCTTCTTGTCGACCGCCATGTGCTCCATGAAATGCGCCGGGGTCATTTCCTGTGGTGGCACCACCGGCAAACCTGCGTCCTGCAACAGGCGGATTCCGCGATCGCGCTCGGCCTGGTCGATCCAGCCAAGGCGCATGGACATTTCCAGGGCCATCGCCGTGCCCGCTGCCACGGCTTCGCCGTGCAGCCACACGCCGTAGCCCATGTGGGTCTCGATGGCATGCCCGAAGGTATGCCCCAGGTTCAGCGTGGCCCGTACGCCGGACTCACGCTCATCGGCCCCGACCACAGCAGCCTTTGCTGCGCAGGAACGACGAATGGCTTCAGTCAGGGCCACAGGGTCCAGGCCGCGCAGGGCCTGCATATTGTCTTCAAGCCAGGCGAGGAACGGCTTGTCGCAGATCAGGCCGTACTTGATCACTTCGGCCAGTCCAGCCGACAGCTCCCGCGCGGGCAGCGTCTTCAGGCTGGTGGTGTCGATCAGCACTGCATTGGGCTGATAGAAGGCACCGACCATGTTCTTGCCCAGCGGGTGGTTGATACCGGTCTTGCCGCCCACCGAGGAGTCGACCTGGGACAGCAGGGTGGTCGGCACCTGGATGAAATCGACACCACGCTGGTAGCAGGCGGCCGCGAAGCCGGCCATGTCACCGATGACACCGCCGCCCAGAGCGACCACGGTGGTGCGGCGATCATGGCGGGCGGTCAGCAGGCCATCGAATATCAGCTGCAGGGTTTCCCAGTTCTTGTAGGCCTCACCATCGGGCAACACCACTGGCAGCACCGAATAGGCGCCGAGGGTCTTGGTCAGGCGTTCGAGATACAGGGGCGCGACGGTCTCGTTGGAAACGATGGCGACTTGCCGGCCGGCAATGTGCGGTGCCAGCAGCTCGGGCTGGTCCAGCAAGCCTTCGCCAATGTAGATCGGGTAGCTACGCTCGCCCAGGTCGACCTTAAGTGTCTGCATGTATCCCCACAATGTACTTGGGCGCGGCGCCGTTCGGGCAACCTGCGCGGTAACGTTGAACCTCGCCTCGGCGCTGGTGGCCGAGAATAGTCCCGGGTTAACGGGGCGGCAACTGCTGCAAGCGCTCGAGAATGTCGATCACCACCATGCGCGGCGGCCGCTCGTCGGTTTCCACCACCAGGTCGGCGATCTCGCGGTAGAGCGGGTCACGCGCTTCCAGCAGGGCGCGCAAGGTCGCCTCGGGGTTGGCGGTGCGCAGCAGCGGGCGATTGCGGTCGCGCGCGGTACGACCAACCTGCTGCTCCACCGAGGCGTGCAGGTAGATCACCCGACCACCCTGGTGCAATGCCTGGCGGTTGGCTTCGCGCATCACCGCGCCGCCGCCGGTGGCCAGGACCACGCCGTCAAGCGCGCACAGTTCGGCGATCATCGCTTGCTCGCGATCACGAAAACCCGGCTCGCCTTCCTTGTCGAAAATCCACGGGATATTGGCGCCGCACCGCAGTTCGATTTCCTTGTCGGAATCCTTGAACAGCAGGCGCAGCTCTTTGGCCAAAAGGCGTCCAATGGTGCTTTTACCAGCGCCCATGGGCCCCACAAGTATCAAATTTCGCACAGAATCAACGACTCACAGCAATCGCCTGGTCACTCATGATACGCGGAGTCAGGAAGACCAGCAGCTCGGATTTTTTCTCTTGTAATGCATCGCGTCGAAACAGCCGCCCAACATACGGCAGATCGCCGAAAAATGGCACCTTGTCGACCACATTGTTTTGCGAAGTCGAGTACACGCCACCAATCACGATCGTTTCACCGTCGGCCACGCGAACCTTGGCATTGACCTCGTTCTTGCGAATCGGCGGCACGTTGTTCAAGGCATTGACGTAATCCGGCTCGTCCTTGGTCACCCTGACGGTCATGATCACCTTATTGTCCGGGGTGATCTGCGGAGTCACCTCCAGCGACAGCGAGGCTTCGCGAAACGACACCGAGGTGGCGCCACTCTGACTGGTCTCCTGGTAAGGCACCTCGGTGCCTTTGAGGATCCTGGCCGTTTCCTTGTCGGCCGTTACCACTTTGGGCTGCGAAATGATCTCGCCGTTGCCGCTTTTTTCCATGGCGCTGAGCTCCAGGTCGAGCAACACGTCGCCACGCAGCAGGCCCAGACCGAGACTACTGCCCGCGCGCTCCACACCAAGATCGACAAACAGCTCCTGGCCCGGCCGCAGGTTTTCGCTATACAGCGGCCCGCCCCAGCGCACCCCCAGGCTTTTCTCGTAATCGACGTTGGCTTCAACGATACGCGCCTCGATCGCCACCTGGCGCACCGGCACGTCCAGTTGAGCAACCAGCTGCCGCAGTTCCGCCAGGCGGTCGGCGGGCTGGTACGCCACCAGTGTGTTGGTGCGCTCGTCGACTGCCAGGCTGCCTCTGGCAGTGAGGGTGCCGTCATCCGCCAGGCTGGTCAGCAATAGCTCAACCAACTCGGCGGCTTTGGCATGATGGATCGGTATCAGCTCACGGCGCAGCGGCTGCACCTGCGCATCCGGCTCCAGCCCCACGGGGGCATCGAACGGCTGCGCGGCAAACGCTGCCGCAGGTGCCACCAGCAGTACATTACCCTCCTGCCGCCGGGCCAGCCCCTTGCTTCGCAACACCAGGTCGAGTGCCTGATCCCAAGGTACATCCTGTAAACGCAAGGTGACGTTGCCTTGTACGTCGTCACCCGCAACCAGGTTGACGCCCGCATAATCAGCCAGTACCTGCAGCACCGAGCGCACTTCCACATCCTGGAAGTTCAACGACAGGGGCTCACCCTGGTAAGGCATCGCCGACGCCAGCGGGATCGGCAGCAGGGCTGCCAACACCCATTTCATCAACATTTTCATTCTGGTCCAGGGCCTCCTTGCCCAGGCGCTTTGCAAGGGTGATAAACGCTGTACGCTCGTGCCACACCCCCGCCATGAATAGCCGTTCGCGTACCTCGACCTGGCCTTGGTCGACCCGCTCCACCACACCGTGGTTACGCCCTAAACGCTCGCCTTCCCGAACCCTATAGAGCCTGCCAGCCGCCATCAGCAGCGCCTCGTGCGACATCCCGCGTGACAGGCTGCCGACCATTTCCAGTTGCGCCAACGGCACACTGCCCAGCCCAAAGCCGGCCATTCGTCTCGCTGCTGGCGTGAAGGGGTCAACCACAGGTTCTGGTGTGGCGGCCCTGGCCGAGGTGCGTGCAAACGCCTCGGGTGCCGGCACCGGTGCGGCTGCCTCGAAGGCCTCTACACGCAGTTGCAGGCGCAAAAGCCTTGGCTGCCCCTCGACAATAGAAAGGTTGATGTCGCCACTGCGCAGCAGGCGCGCCTGGCCCAGCCAGTCGTGCAGCCATTGACGCAAGGCCGTGTAAGGCCCCATCACCTGCACCTGCAGGGGTGTTTTACGGTAGCCTGCCTGCTGCTCGCTTTCATGCACATCGAACCGCTCGACCAGGAGGCCGTGCGCATGCCCCGACGAAGCCAGGCTGCCGAGCAAGTCGCTCATGTCCTCCCCGCTGGCCAGGTGCCAGTGAGCCTCCAGCAACGCTTGCTCGGCAACAATCAGCGCTGCCCGCAGTTGCTCCAGCTCGACCCGCTTCGCCGTGCTGGCTGACTGCTGTTCATCTAATAAGGCTTGCCTGGACGCCTCCTGTCCCTGTTGCTGGAGCGCTGCTGGCAGGCGCAACGCGCAACCCAGACCGAACACCAGCACAGCGACCATGGCTGGCGCCAGGCACCTGATACGCCTGGAGTGCTCGGCGACCGCCAGCCAGGCAAAGATCGGCGCCACATTCACGACCAGAACGCCGAAACGCGCGCAGCCAACAGAAACTCATCGCCACCCGGCACGCTCCTGATGCGCTTGAGTTCCAGGTCGAGCAGAACACGCGAATGTTCCAGGTCGCGCATGAACTGCGCAACCACGGCGCCGGAGGTAGCCAGCCCGGCCAGCTGCAAATGGCCGTTTTCCAGGCTGAGGTCAAGAAGCTGCACGCCCATCGGCAGCGCCCCTTCGAGGTCAGTGAACACATCACCCAGAATGCCCTGCTGAGTGCGCAAACGCTCAAGCGCAGCCAAACGCTCCAGCAGCGCCTGATGCTGTGCACGCACATCATCCAACGGCCGCAATTGCTCGGCCAGGCGATCGAGCGCGGCCTGTTGCCGGGTGTTGGACAGCGCCTGTTGCTGCCCGCGCTGACGGGCCAACTGGTCGACCAGCATCACCGCGCACAGCGCCAGAATGGCGCCAGCGACCAACCGGGAGCGAAAACGCCGAAGCGTGGCCTGGCGCTGCCGCTCACGCCAAGGCAGCAGGTTCAGTCGCATCATGGCCGCAATCCTCCATAAGCGAGGGCGCAAGCCAGCAGCATCGACCCGTCGACATGCTCAAGCCCGGCCCGGCCAGGCAAATGCCGGCACGTCGTTTTCAGTTGACGGCCCAGGCTTTGCAGCCAGTCAGGATCCAGCGAACAACTGCTGGTTATCCACAGGCCCGCAGGCAAATGCTCATCGGCAAGCAGCCTATGCAGCGCCTCCGACAGCGGCCCCATCCCCTTCTGCCCCTGCGTTTGCAATTCACGCCGCTGGCTGGGCCGACCGGGATGCCAGTCATACAGAACTGCACCATGTGCCTCTACACGCAGTAATGCTGAGCCTTCGAAGCACCCCTGAGGCAACATGCGGCACAGGGCGATGTTATCGACCTCGACGGCTTCCAGCTGCAACCCTGCCTCGTCGACGATAGCCTCCAGTGACACCAACGCACTTTGCCGGCATGCGGCCACCATCACCTCGGCGCATCCCGGTTGCACGCGAGACGCCCCCAACACCTGAAAATCCAGGGCCAGGTCCTCCAGCGGAAACGGAAACAGTCGCTCGGCATCGGCCAGCAACTGCGCCTCCAGCTCTACACCAGCCTGCTCCATCGGCAGATGGCACAGCTTGCAGATCACCTGGTTGGCGGGTAACGCCAACGCTACCCGTCGTTGCCTGAGACCACTGCGCCGGTAGGCACGACGCAAGGCTGCCACCACCGCAGCGGGCTCCGTAGTCCAATCATTGCCCGCCGCTGACTCGAACGGTTCCTGAGCCGAGGCAAGCACCCGACAACGCCGGCTGCGCTGCTGAAGCTGCACAACCCGGACAGCGTCCGGGGCAATTTCTACCCCCACCAGTGAACCGGCATCCTTGCCGAAGCGTCCTAACATCGCGGCTTCCTTGCTGCGTGTCGCAGCGATCTGTCGCAACCCCGCGGTAACACTGGGCCAGGGCTGCTCATCGGGGCAACGGGCAGCCTGGCCGGTAACCCGGAGAGGCGAAAAAATGCTTATAATGCCCAGCGTTTTCTGGTCCGCCGGACCTGCGTGCAATCCACTCTCAACCTGGACACCGAAAAGCCTTGATACGTCTGCTGAAGTTCTTCTGGTGGTCTTCCGTCGCAGTCATCTGCGCGCTCGTACTCGGTGTGAGCGGTGCGTTTCTGTATCTTAGCCCCAGCCTGCCCTCGGTCGAGTCGCTCAGAAGCATCCAGTTGCAGATACCCCTCCGGGTGTACAGCAGCGATGGCAAGCTGATTGCCGAGTTTGGCGAAATGCGCCGCTCGCCGATCCGCTTCGCGGAAATTCCGCCACAGTTCATTCAGGCACTTCTGTCAGCCGAGGATGACAATTTCCTCAACCACTACGGTGTCGACCCCAGCAGCCTGATGCGCGCGGCGACCCAGCTGGTAAAAACCGGGCATATCCAGACCGGCGGCAGCACCATCACCATGCAGGTGGCGAAAAACTTCTTCCTCACCAGCGAACGCAGCTTCTCGCGCAAGACCAACGAGATCCTGCTGGCCCTGCAGATCGAGCGCGAGCTGACCAAGGACGAGATCCTCGAGCTGTACGTGAACAAGATCTACCTGGGCAACCGCGCCTACGGCATCGACGCTGCCGCGCAGGTGTATTACGGCAAGTCGATCCGCGACGTGAGCCTGGCGCAGATGGCCATGATCGCTGGCCTGCCCAAAGCACCGTCACGCTTCAATCCACTGGCCAACCCGGTGCGCGCCAAGGAGCGCCGCGACTGGATCCTTGGCCGCATGTACAAGCTGGGCAAGATCGACGAAGCCAGCTACCAGGCTGCCCTGGCCGAGCCGCTCAATGCGAGCTATCACGTGCCGACGCCTGAGGTGAATGCCCCCTACATCGCTGAAATGGCCCGCGCGGAGATGGTCGGCCGTTACGGCAGCGACGCCTACACCGAAGGCTTCCGCGTCACCACCACGGTGCCCAGCGACATGCAGGAAATGGCCAACAAGGCCATCCTCAACGGCCTCTCCGACTACGACGAGCGCCACGGTTACCGCGGCCCCGAAGCCCGCTTCCCGGGCCGCACCCAGGCAGCCTGGCTACAGGAACTGGGCAAGCAGCGCATCCTTGGGGGCCTGGAGCCGGCCATCGTCACCCATGTCGAGAAAACCGGCCTAAAGGTGCTGACCCGCGACGGCCAGCAAGCCGAGGTTGCCTGGGACACCATGAAGTGGGCGCGTCCGTTCATAAACAGCAACGCCCAGGGCCGTACACCGCAGTCGCCGGCCGACGTGGCCCAGGTCGGCGACCTCGTGCGCCTGCAGCGGCTGGACGATGGCAAGCTCAAGTTCAGCCAGGTGCCTGGCGCACAAAGCGCCCTGGTCACCCTCGACCCTTACAACGGCGCCATTCGTGCGCTGGTTGGCGGCTTCTCATTCGAGCAGAGCAACTACAACCGCGCCATGCAGGCCAAGCGCCAACCGGGTTCGAGCTTCAAGCCATTCATCTACAGTGCCGCACTGGACAGCGGCTACACGGCAGCCACCCTGGTCAACGATGCGCCGATCGTGTTCGTCGACGAGTCGGTGGATAAAGTGTGGCGGCCGAAGAACGATACCAACACCTTCCTCGGCCCGATCCGCATGCGCGAAGCGCTGTACAAGTCGCGTAACCTGGTGTCGATCCGCTTGCTGCAGGCCATGGGTGTAGACCGCACCATCGACTACATTGCCAAGTTCGGTTTCAACAAGCAGGACCTGCCACGCAACCTGTCGCTGGCCCTGGGCACCGCCACCCTGACCCCGATGGAAATCGCCACCGGCTGGAGCACATTCGCCAACGGCGGCTACAAGATCACCCCGTACCTGATCGACCGCATCGAAAGCCGCAGCGGCGAAACGCTGTTCACCGCCAACCCGGCCCGCGTACCGCAAGGTGCCGAGGACCAGGCAGGCCTGGCCGCACCCGAACAGCCGATCAGCACCGCCGCCATGCCAGGTGAGGCGCCACCGGCCTTCAGCCAGGTTGCGAATGCACCACAAGCACCTGCGGTGGCCGAACAAATCATCGACGGGCGCACCACCTACATCCTCACCAGCATGCTGCAGGACGTGATCAAGCGCGGCACCGGCCGCCGGGCGCTGGCACTGGGCCGCACCGACCTGGCGGGCAAGACAGGCACCACCAACGAATCCAAGGACGCCTGGTTCTCCGGCTACAACGCCGATTACGTGACCACCGTGTGGGTCGGTTTCGACCAGCCGGAAACCCTCGGCCGTCGCGAATACGGCGGTACGGCGGCCTTGCCGATCTGGATGAGCTTCATGGGCGCGGCACTGAAGGACAAGCCGAATCACGCACCGGCAGAACCGGAAGGCATCCTTAGCCTGCGGGTCGACCCGGTCAGTGGCCGCGCTGCCTCGCCGAGTACGCCGAATGCCTACTTTGAGCTGTTCAAAGCTGAAGACTCGCCACCCTCGGTGGATGAGCTGGGCAATGGCGCAGCACCGGGCAGCCCGCTGCCAGCCGATGAAGCGGCGCCGATGGATCTGTTCTGAGGCTGGGTGCCTGACTCAGGTTTTGCGTGGGCGCGTAAATCGAGCGCCGCCCACGCGGCGCATCGCGAGCTGCGCTCGCTCCTACGTTTGTTTCGGGCCAATTATTCCTGTGGGATTTGCGCGCGAACGCTTTGGCGTAAGGCTCAATATCACGTCGTACAAACAAGGCGGTCGCGCGCGCCTGTCGCAGGCGTAACTGGCCCGAAACAAACGTAGGAGCGAGCGCAGCTCGCGATGCGCCGCGCGGGCGGCGCTCGATCCTCCAGGCGCTCCAAATGTCCCGGCCAATAAAAAGCCCCGGCTCATACGAGCCGGGGCTTTTTCGTGACGCTACAGCGGCAATCAGCCGTTGAACACGTCATCCACGCTGGTCAGCGGATAGTGCTTCGGATACGGCAGGGTAGCGACGCCGGATTCGATGGCGGCCTTGGCCACAGCGTCGGAAACGACGGTGATCAGACGTGCATCCAGCGGCTTCGGAATGATGTACTCACGGCCGAACTCCAGGCCTTCGACGCCGTAGGCTTCGCACACTTCCTTCGGCACTGGCAGCTTGGCCAGGTCTTTCAGGGCGATAGCGGCAGCGATCTTCATTTCTTCGTTGATGCGCTTGGCGCGAACGTCCAGAGCGCCACGGAAGATGAACGGGAAGCCCAGCACGTTGTTGACCTGGTTCGGGTAGTCGGAACGCCCGGTGGCCATGATCACGTCGTTACGGGTGGCGTGCGCCAGCTCTGGCGAGATTTCCGGGTCCGGGTTCGAGCAAGCGAACACGATCGGGTTGGCCGCCATCGACTTCAGGCCTTCCGGGCTCAGCAGGTTCGGGCCGGACAGGCCTACGAACACGTCTGCACCGTTCAGGGCATCAGCCAGGGTGCGCTTGTCGGTAGCGTGGGCGAACTGCGCCTTGTACTGGTTCAGGTCGTCACGGCCAGCGTGAATCACGCCGCTGCGGTCGATCATGTAGATGTTCTCGACCTTGGCACCCATGCTCACCAGCAGCTTCATGCAGGAGATAGCGGCTGCACCAGCACCCAGGCAGACGATCTTGGCGTCTTCCAGCTTCTTGCCGGCGATTTCCAGGGCGTTGATCATGCCGGCTGCGGTCACGATGGCGGTACCGTGCTGGTCATCGTGGAATACCGGAATGTCGCACTGTTCGATCAGGGTGCGCTCGATCTCGAAGCACTCAGGCGCCTTGATGTCTTCGAGGTTGATGCCACCGAAGGTAATCGAAATACGGCGAACGGTGTCGATGAACGCTTGCGGGCTTTCCGATTCGACTTCGATGTCGAACACGTCGATACCGGCGAAACGCTTGAACAGAACACCCTTGCCTTCCATGACCGGCTTGGAAGCCAGTGGGCCGAGGTCGCCCAGACCGAGGATGGCGGTGCCATCGGAAATCACCGCAACCAGGTTGCCTTTGCCGGTGTATTTGTAAGCCAGCTCTGGATCACGGCCGATTTCACGCACGGGCTCTGCAACACCTGGGCTATAGGCCAGGGCGAGGTCACGGGCGGTGGCAGTGGGCTTGGAGAGCTCGACGCTCAGTTTCCCCGGACGAGGTTGAGCGTGGTATTCGAGAGCGGCGGTTTTCAGGTCTGACATGGTGGGCATTCCGCTATTTACTGTTCTGACGGACCGCCGAGGATACGCAAAGAGCCGGGGAGTCACAAGACTGGTCGGTCACTTGTGTCAAGGCCTTTAGCCTACGACTTTACGCTATAACCCACGGGGGCATACGGCTCACAGTGTGTACAATCCAATAGCGAAATGTCTACATCTTTTAGCCTGAAATACGTTCCAACATGCTCGGATCGGTCAATGGCAACACCCAGCGTCGCTGCCCGGGCTTCAGGCCGCCCTTGCGGGAACGATCAAGCACCCAGCCACGCGCCTCGACCTGGCGTCCCTTGAGGTTATCGAAGAAGCTGGGGGGGAAGTTGCGTTGCAGACGAGCGGGAACCTGCAGCACCACGGCGTCGTCCAGCGTCAGCCAGACACCGCCACGGTTGCGTTCGATACCCTCGATGCGGCCACTAACCACAGCAAAACCCGCCTGTCTGACCTCCCCTGCCGGCACCACGGGCGAACGGCGCCACAAGCCGCTGCCTGCCTTGCGTGCCGCTTGCTCGGCAAGTTGCTGGCAACCGCTGAGACGTACATTCGGGGCAACTGCCACGCGGTAGCCCAAACCCTCACTCAGCAACTGTGCTTCCAGATTGTCGCCATTGCGACCGTAGATATGCGCCAGTGTGCGGCCATATTTGTCTTTGGCCTCAACGCCGGGCACCAACCCGACACGCCCATCACTGGCCTTGACCAGCGCCTGCAAGCGTCGCTTCGCGGCCTCGGCATAAGGCTCGCTGGTGCGCCCGTTGCGGCCAATTTCCGGGGCGTTGATGCCAATCAGGCGTACACTGCGGCCATCGGCCAGGCGCACGGTATCGCCATCCACCACCTGGCGCACCAGCACCTGCTGTGGCTGCTGCGGCAGCGGGCAGAATGCCATGGCGGGAAAGGCCCAGATGACGCCCATAAAAAAAGCGCCCACAAGGGGCGCCTTTTTTTGCAGCATTGCGAAACCTGAGGGGTTCGCCATGCGCATGATTACTTCTTGGTACCGAACATACCGAAGCGATCGGCGAACTTCTGTACGCGGCCGCCGGTGTCCAGGACTTTCTGCTTACCGGTGTAGAACGGGTGGCACAGGTTGCAAACGTCGATCGACAGGACATTGCCCAGGGTCGAACGGGTTTCGAACTTGTTGCCGCAGCTGCAGGTGACTGCAACTACTTCGTAGTTCGGGTGGATACCTTCTTTCATGGTCACTTCCTCGAGCTGCGTGCCGCCACCCAACACCAATTGTTGAATACCGCACGTAATTAGGCGGCGAATAATACCAGAGCACAGCGTCAGTGCAAGATGTCGCTTGCACCGACCGTCGTCTGCTAGGCTCGCCAATTCTTGTAACGCCCTCCGAGACTTTTTGCGTGTCCGACGTCATCCTGCGCCTTGCCCTGCCCTCCCCGCTGCGCCGCCTGTTCGACTACAAGGCGCCGGCGAGCATGGCGCGCCAGGCATTGACCCCGGGCATGCGCATCCGCGTGCCCTTTGGCCGCCGCGAAATGATCGGTGTGCTGGTGGAGGTATGCGCACAGAGCGAAGTGCCTGCCGACAAGCTGAAACCGGCCAGCGCCCTGCTCGACCCGGTGTCCCCCATCCCGGCGTCGCTGTTCAAGCTGTGCCTGTGGACCGCCCAGTACTACCAGCACAGCCTGGGCGACACCCTGAGCTGGGCCTTGCCCACGCTGCTGCGCCAGGGCGAACCCGCCGAAATGCGCCAGGAGCGCTTCTGGCACATTGCCCCCGGCGCACGCCTGGAAGACCCTCGCATTGCCCGCGCGCCGCGCCAGCGCGACGCCCTCAAGACCCTGGCCCAGCACCCGCATGGCGTAGCCCACACCCTGCTGGCCAAGCTCAACCTGAACAAGGACAGCCTCGACCTGCTACTGGCCAAGGAACTGGTACAGGTCGAGGTCCGTCGCCACTTGCCGGCACTGCGCCACGAACACTGGCTGGCACAACCGGAACTGCCGCTCAACGAAGAACAACGCGATGCCTTCGACGCCGTACGCGAGGGTTTTGGCGGCTTCGGCGCGTTCCTGCTGGCCGGCGTCACCGGCAGCGGCAAGACCGAGGTCTACCTGCAACTGATCCGCGAAACCCTGGAAGCCGGCAAGCAGGCGCTGGTACTGATCCCCGAAATCAACCTCGGCCCGCAAACCCTGGCGCGCTTCGAACAACGCTTCAACGCCCGCATCGCGCTGCTGCATTCGGCGGTGAACGACCGCGAACGCCTGGACGCCTGGCTGGCGGCGCGTGACGGCGAGGCCGACATCATCATCGGCACTCGCTCGGCGCTGTTCACGCCAATGAAAAACCCCGGCCTGATCATCATCGACGAGGAACACGACGGTTCCTATAAACAGCAGGAGGGCCTGCGCTACCACGCCCGCGACCTAGCACTGGTGCGTGCCCACCAGGAAAACATCCCGATCCTGCTCGGCTCCGCCACGCCGTCGCTGGAAACGCTGCACAACGCCCTGACCGGCCGCTACCGCCTGCTGCGCATGAACCAGCGCGCCGGCGGCGCACGCCCGCCACGCATGCTGCGCCTGGACGTGAAGAGCCTGCCGCTGGACAGCGGTATCAGCGGCCCGTTGCAACAAGCCATCCGCCAGACCCTGGAAGCCGGCCAGCAAGTGCTGGTGTTCCTCAACCGCCGCGGCTTCGCCCCGACCCTGCTGTGCCACGATTGCGGCTGGCTGTCCGAATGCCCACGTTGCGACGCGCGCATGACCGTGCATCAACGCTCCGGCGTACTGCGCTGCCACCACTGCGGTTATGACGAGCGCCTGCCGCACCAGTGCCCGCAATGCAACCACGTGGACCTGCGCCCGGTCGGCGCTGGCACCGAGCGCGCCGAAGAACGCCTGAAGGTGCTGTTCCCGGACTACCCGATACTGCGGGTGGACCGCGACAGCACGGCGCGCAAGGACGCCATGCACAACCTGTTCAGTACCATCCAGCGTGGCCAGCCGAGCATCCTTGTGGGCACGCAGATGCTTGCCAAGGGTCACCATTTCCCACGGGTTACCCTGGTGGCCATCCTCGACGCCGATGGCGGGCTGTTCTCGGGTGATTTCCGCGCCAGCGAACGCATGGCGCAGTTGATCGTGCAGGTGGCCGGGCGTGCCGGGCGTGCCGAGGAGCCTGGCAAGGTCATCATTCAGACCCACTTGGCCGACCACCCGCTGCTGGTGCAGCTTACCGAACAGGGCTACTTCGCCTTTGCCGAACAGGCCCTGGACGAGCGCCGCGCCGCCGGTTTGCCACCTTATTCTCATTTGGCGCTGTTGCGTGCCGAAGCGCACAAGCCGGGGCAGGCCGAAGGCTTCCTCGATGAAGCCTGCGCCGCGGCCGAACGCCTGGTGGCCGAACAACGCCTGCCGGGTATCGAACTGCTAGGCCCAGTACCGGCGCCCATGGAGCGCCGCGCCGGGCGCTTCCGTGCGCAACTGTTGATACAGGCCAATACCCGGGCGCCATTGCATCGACTGATCAGCGCCTGGTTGCTAGTGTTGGAGCAGATGCCGAGCGGGCGCCAGGTGCGCTGGTCACTGGATGTCGACCCGGTCGATCTGTACTGACGTCCGGGCTGCTTTGCAGCCCCAAAGGTTGGCAACCCGCTCCCAGCCACGGATAATGCCCAGTTTTTCCACCTGCGCATCCAGGCGCTCACCGCGCTTGCGGTCGAAAAGAGATCCCCATGAAAGACACCATTCGCCAGCTGATCCAGCAAGCCCTCACCCAACTCGTCACCGACGGTGTGCTGCCTGAAGGGCTGTCGCCGGCGATTCAGGTGGAAAACGCCCGGGACAAGACCCACGGCGATTTCGCCAGCAACATCGCCATGATGCTGGCCAAGCAGGCGGGCATGAAGCCGCGTGACCTGGCCGAAAAGCTGATCAATGCCCTGCCGGCCAGCGCCGACATCAGCAAGGTCGAGATTGCCGGCCCTGGTTTCCTCAACTTCTTCCAGAACACCGACGCCCTGGCCAACCGCCTGGACGCTGCCCTGGCCGACGCCCACCTGGGCGTGCGCAAGGCCGGCCCGAGCGAGAAAGTCGTCATCGACATGTCGGCGCCGAACCTGGCGAAAGAGATGCACGTCGGCCACCTGCGTTCGACCATCATCGGTGATAGCGTGGCTCGCGTACTGGAATTCCTGGGTGACAACGTCATTCGCCAGAACCACGTCGGCGACTGGGGTACCCAGTTCGGCATGCTGATGGCCTACCTGCAGGAAAACCCGATCACCAGCGACGAGCTGTCGGACCTGGAAAACTTCTACCGCGCCGCCAAGAAGCGCTTTGACGAGTCGGAAGAGTTCGCCACCCGCGCCCGCGGCCTGGTGGTCAAGCTGCAGGCCGGCGACCCGGACTGCCTGGCCCTGTGGACGCGCTTCAAGGACATCTCGCTGTCGCACTGCCAGAAGACCTACGAGCTGCTCAACGTCAAGCTGACCATGGCCGACGTGATGGGCGAAAGCGCCTACAACGACGACCTGGCCAACGTGGTGGCCGACCTCAAGGCCAAAGGCCTGCTGGTCGAAGACCAGGGCGCCCAGTGCGTGTTCCTCGAAGAGTTCAAGAACAGCGAAGGCGAGCCACTGCCGGTCATCGTGCAGAAGGCCGACGGCGGCTACCTCTATGCCACCACCGACCTGGCCGCCGTGCGCTACCGTAGCAACGTGCTCAAGGCCGACCGCGCCCTGTACTTCGTCGACCAGCGCCAGGCCCTGCACTTCAACCAGGTGTTCGAAGTGGCACGCCGTGCAGGCTTTGTCGGCCACCCGATGCAGATGGAACACATGGGCTTCGGCACCATGAACGGCGCCGACGGCCGCCCGTTCAAGACCCGTGACGGCGGCACCGTGAAGCTGATCGACCTGCTTACCGAGGCCAAGGAACGCGCCTATGCGCTGGTCAAGGAAAAGAACCCTAGCCTGGCCGACGAAGACCTGCGCCACATCGGTGAAGTGGTAGGCATCGGCGCGGTGAAATACGCTGACCTGTCCAAGCACCGCACCAGCGACTACAGCTTCAACTTCGAGCTGATGCTCAACTTCGAAGGCAACACCGCCCCTTACCTGCTGTACGCCTACACCCGCGTGGCTGGCGTGTTCCGCAAGCTGGGCAAGGGCTTTGACGAAGTCGACGGCAACATCGTGCTGCAGGCTGCCCACGAGCAGGACCTGGCCGCACGCCTGGCGCAGTTTGGCGAAACACTCAACAACGTCGCTGACAAGGGCACGCCGCACGTACTGTGCAGCTACCTGTACGACCTGGCCGGCCTGTTCTCCAGCTTCTACGAGAACTGCCCGATCCTCGCTGCGGACACCCCAGAGCAGCAGCAAAGCCGCCTGCGCCTGGCCGCCCTGACCGGCCGCACCCTCAAACAAGGTCTGGAACTGCTCGGCCTGGAAACCCTGGAGCGCATGTAAGTTGGCTGCCAAGAAAAAACCCGCACCCAAGCGCGGTGCCAGCCGCCAGACGGCGCCGGCCAAACAGCCGATCCCCGGCTGGGTATGGCTGGCCGTCGGCCTGACCGTAGGCGCATTCATCGTGTTCCTGATGAAGCTCGAACCTGGTAGCGAAGACATCAAGCGCGCCAAGCCCGAGCAGCAAAAACCTGAGAAAGTGGCCGAAGCGAGCAAGGCAGCGCAGCCCTCCCCGCAGCAGCCGGTGAAGCCGAAATACGACTTCTACACCCTGCTGCCGGAGTCCGAGGTGATCGTGCCGCCAGAGGCCGTGCCGGAGAAAACGCCACCGGTGCCGGCCCAGCCGGTCACCCCGGTGACGCCAGCAGAAGCGGCGAAAATCGACACCGCACGGGCCCAGGCGGCCCTGCTCGGCCAGACCCCGCCGCCAGCACCACCGGTGATCAAGCCCGCGGCCACCACCCAGTACTTCCTGCAGGCCGGCTCGTTCCGCAAGCAGGCCGATGCCGACAAAGTGCGCGCGCAGATCATCCTGCTGGGCCAGTCAGTGAAGGTGGAGTCGGGTACGGTCAAGGACGAAACCTGGTACCGCGTGCTGGTGGGCCCGTTCAGCAACCGCGAGCAGCTGACCGGGGCGCAAAAGCAATTGTCCGGGGCAGGGTTCAGCAACCTGTTGCTGCAGCAGCGACAAACCCGCCAGTAACAAAAAAGGCCTTGCCGCTTCTATGCGACAAGGCCTTTTTTGTGGGCGCTACCGGCCGCTTCGCGGGTTCCCCCGCGAAGCCTTTCAACGCAACGCATTCCTCTCGGAAACCTGGCTGTTCAACGTCCAGAAGTCATATAGCACCCCCACCAGGAACAGCCCGCCGGTAAAGAAGTAGATGATCGCGGTGATCCACTTGCCCTGATACAGCCGGTGCAGGCCAAACACCCCGAGGAAGGTCAGCAGGATCCAGGCGATGTTGTAGTCGATACGCCCGGACTGGAACCTCAGATCGGCTTCACGGTCCATGGACGGGATCAAAAACAGGTCGATCAACCAGCCAATGCCTAACAGCCCGAAGGTGAAGAACCAGATCGTCCCGGTAATCGGCTTGCCGTAGTAGAAGCGATGTGAGCCGGTGAAGCCGAAAATCCACAGCAGGTAGCCGATGGTCTTGCTGTGGGTGTCGTGGTAGGGCACGCCCTGTTGATAACTGTTCATTCATAGCCCTCTTGGGTTATCTGAAAATTTTCTAAAAAAAAATGTGACTTTCTCGTCGCAGGCCGACGTACGGCAGCCGGGCAATCGACCAACGGATCAAAGATTGATCGAAAAGCTGTTATAAAGTTGCGCGCCCAACACATAACTATTCATAAGAGCTTCATCTATGCCGCCTTTATTCAAGACATGGCTGACCCTCTGTCTATTATTGCCCCTGGCCGCCCACGCCACCAATCGTGAGCAACGTCTTCCCAATGGTTTCACCGGCTACACCAGCAATGCCTCGGTGAGACATGCGCCAACCAAGCAGGCCACCCTGCGCGCGCGCCCGAGCAACGCTGCCAGCAGTCGCGGTGCGCCTGTTGCTGCCATGTCGCCGAAGCAGAGCAGCGATGTGCTCAGCCGTGCGGTGAATGTGCTCGGCACCCCTTACGTTTGGGGTGGCAGCAGCCCGAAAAAAGGCTTCGACTGCAGTGGCCTGGTCAAATACGCCTTCAACGATGTTGCCGACGTCGACCTGCCGCGTACCTCCAATGCCATGGCCCAAGGCCACGGCGTGAAGGTGGCCAAGGGTGACCTGAAGCCTGGTGACCTGATCTTCTTCAACATCAAGAGCCGCCGGGTGAACCATGTTGCCATCTACCTGGGCAACGACCGCTTCATCCATGCGCCACGGCGTGGCAAGCGGGTGAGCATCGACACCCTGAGCAAGCCTTACTGGCAGAAGCACTATGTCGTGGCCAAGCGGGTGCTGCCGAAAGAACAGCAGCAGCTGAGCCTGGCCAAGCGCTGAGCTGATCGGCGCTTTCCTGCGCCGGCCTCTTCGCGGGCAAGCCCGCTAAAGGGCCGGTGCGGGCCCTATAGATCTTTGAACAGCCCCTTCTCTCTCAGCTCCCGCATTGCCCCCTCCATCGTCCGCATCCCTTCTGCACCACCCGCCTGCATCACCGAACACAATTGCGCCGTCCGCCCCTCACGCACCAGGTTACGCACCGCTGTCGTCGCCACCAACACTTCCCGCGCCGCCACCCGCCCGCCACCTACGCGCCTGACCAGTACCTGCGCCACCACCAGGCGCAACGACTCGGCCAGCATCGCGCGCACCAACGGCTTTTCTTCGGCGGCAAACACCTCCACCAACCGATCGATGCTGTTTACGGCCGAACGCGTATGCACCGTCGCCAGCACCAGATGCCCGGTCTCTGCCGCGCGCAAAGCCAGGCGAACGGTCTCTAGGTCGCGCAATTCGCCAATCATGATCACATCCGGGTCCTGACGCAGGGCACTGCGTAGCCCCTGGGCGAAGCCGCCGCTGTGGCGACCGATCTCACGCTGATTGACCAAGCTGCGCTGGCTGCTGTGGATAACTTCCACCGGGTCTTCAAGGGTAATGATATGTAGCGCCCGCTCGCGGTTCAGTTGGTCGAGCAACGTCGCCAGGGTGCTGGACTTGCCGCTGCCGGTCGGCCCACCCACCAGGATCAAGCCATCACGGCAGTGCGCAACAGCTTGATACACATCCTCCAGGCCCAGTTCATCCAGCGTGGCGATCCGCCCGGGGATCAGCCGAAAGGTTGCCCCAGGGCCATTCAGCTGGCGAAACACGTTCAGCCGAAAGCGGCCGAGCGCGGGCAACGCCAGCGCCAGGTCCAATTCATCACCCTCGGCCCATTGCCGCCTTTGCTGCTCTGCCAACAAGGGCGCCATGCCCTCGGCCAGGTCAGCCGCCACCAGCGGCGGCAAGTTCATGCGCTGCAATTCACCGTCCAGGCGCAGCATCGGTATCTGGCCCGCCGCGAGGTGCAGGTCCGAAGCCCCCGCCTCCACGGCACGGGCCAACAGGTCGGTCACATCCATGAGACTCCCCAAAGGCCTTCAAGTAGGTAGAATGCCGCAAACCCTACAGCTGCCGGCATCCATCCATGTCCACCCTAGCAGACAACCTTTCCGCGATTTCCGCCCGTATCGCCAGCGCTGCCCAGGCAGCCGGGCGTGATCCGGCCAGCGTCCAGTTGCTGGCTGTGAGCAAGACCAAGCCCGCCAGCGCCATCCGCGAGGTCCATGCTGCCGGCGTGCGTCACTTCGGGGAAAATTACCTACAGGAAGCGCTGACAAAGCAGCAGGCGCTCAGCGACTTGCCCTTGATCTGGCACTTCATCGGCCCCATTCAGTCGAACAAGACCAAAGCCATTGCCGAGCATTTCGACTGGGTGCATTCCGTGGACCGCCTGAAAATCGCCCAACGCCTGTCCGAGCAGCGCCCTGCCGGGCTGGCGCCACTGAACATCTGCCTGCAGGTGAACGTCAGCGGCGAAGACAGCAAGTCCGGCTGCGCCCCCGCCGACCTGCCGGCCCTGGCCAAGGCCGTGGCCGCGCTGCCCAACCTGCGCCTGCGCGGGCTGATGGCAATCCCCGAACCCACTGATGATCGCGCCGCCCAGGAGGCCGCCTTCGCCAGCCTGCGCACGCTGCAAGAAGGCCTGGGCCTTGGCCTGGATACCTTGTCGATGGGCATGAGCCACGACCTGGAAGCGGCGATTGCTCAGAGTGCGACCTGGGTGCGTATCGGTACCGCCCTGTTCGGTGCACGCGACTACGGCAACACCTGATTCCATGCTTCACTCACTCTTTTCCACAAGGACCTGACATGAGCAAGACTCGCATTGCCTTTATCGGCGCCGGCAACATGGCCGCCAGCCTGATCGGTGGTCTGCGTGCCCAGGGCCTGGACGCCTCGCAGATCCGCGCCAGCGACCCGGGCGCCGAGACCCGCAGCCGCGTCCAGGCCGAGCACGGCATCGAAACCTTCGAGAACAACGCCCAGGCCATCGACGGTGCCGACGTCATCGTGCTGGCGGTCAAGCCGCAGGTCATGAAAGCCGTGTGCCAGGCCCTGCAACCCAACCTGCAGGATGGCCAGCTGATCGTGTCCATCGCCGCCGGCATCACCTGCGCCAGCTTGCAAAGCTGGGTGGGCGCTCGCCCGGTCGTGCGTTGCATGCCCAACACCCCGGCGCTGCTGCGTCAGGGCGTGAGCGGCCTGTACGCCACCGCTGAAGTGTCCGGCGAACAGCGCCAGCAGGCCGAACAACTGCTGTCGGCCGTGGGCACTGCACTGTGGCTGGAGCAGGAGCAGCAACTGGATGCCGTGACGGCCGTGTCCGGCAGTGGCCCGGCGTACTTCTTCCTGCTGATCGAAGCCATGACAGCGGCAGGCGAAAAACTCGGCCTGCCACGCGAAACCGCCTCGCAGCTGACCTTGCAGACGGCCCTGGGCGCTGCGCGCATGGCGGTTGCCAGCGATGTCGATGCCGCCGAACTGCGCCGCCGCGTCACCTCGCCCGCCGGCACCACGGAAGCGGCGATCAAGTCGTTCCAGGCCAGCGGTTTCGAAGCCATCGTCGAGCAGGCACTGCAGGCTGCGGCCACGCGCTCTGCCGAGCTGGCCGAACAACTGGGCAAATAAGGAGCTTTAGATGAATGCACTGTCCGGTGCCGCGATCTTCGTGGTGCAAACCTTGGTCAGCCTGTACCTGGTGATCGTCCTGCTGCGCTTCGTGCTGCAGCTGGTCAAGGCCAACTTCTACAACCCGCTTTGCCAGTTCGCGGTGCGGGCCACCCAGCCGCTGCTCAAGCCGATCCGTCGGGTCATCCCCAGTGTCGGTGGGCTCGACACCTCGTCGCTGCTGCTGGCCATCGTTATCCAGGCCCTGCTGATGGGCTTCGTGCTGATGGTCACCTACGGCACGTTCGGCGACATCCTGCACTTGCTGATGTGGGCGATCATCGGCATCACCTCGCTGTTCCTGAAGATTTTCTGGGTGGCGATGATCGTGATGGTGATCGTTTCGTGGGTCGCACCCAACAGCCATAACCCGGCGGCCGAGCTGGCCTACCAGATCAGCGAGCCGGTGCTGGCACCGTTCCGTCGCCTCGTGCCTAACCTGGGTGGCATGGACATTTCGCCGATCTTCGCCTTCCTGGCGATCCAGGTGATCCAGTCGTTCGTCATGCCCCCGCTGGCCGCCTACGCCGGCATGCCACAGGAACTGTGGCGCATGATCTGACCCTGGTTACCCCCAGCGGCAAGCCTTTGCTTGCCGCTGGGGGTAGCGCTCTTTAGACTTACGCCTCCGTCAAGCGTGAGCAGGGTCGATGTCCACTGTCTTTCCCGAAGATTCCGTCGGTCTGGTAGTACCGCAAACCGCCCGGTTCGATGAACCGCTGGCCCTGGCCTGTGGCCGTTCCCTGGCCAGTTACGAGCTGGTCTACGAGACCTATGGCACCCTGAACGCCAGCGCGAGCAACGCCGTGCTGATCTGCCATGCCCTTTCCGGCCACCACCATGCCGCTGGCTACCATGCCGACACCGACCGCAAGCCGGGTTGGTGGGACAGCTGCATTGGCCCTGGCAAGCCCATCGACACCAACCGCTTCTTCGTGGTCAGCCTGAACAACCTCGGCGGCTGCAACGGCAGCACCGGCCCCAGCAGCATCAACCCGGCCACCGGCAAGCCCTACGGCGCCGATTTCCCGGTGCTGACTGTCGAAGACTGGGTGCACAGCCAGGCACGCCTGGCAGACCGCCTGGGCATTGCGCAATGGGCGGCCATCGTCGGCGGCAGCCTGGGTGGCATGCAGGCACTGCAATGGACCATGACCTACCCCGAGCGTGTGCGCCATTGTGTCGACATCGCCTCGGCGCCCAAGCTGTCAGCGCAGAACATTGCCTTCAACGAAGTGGCACGCCAGGCCATCCTTACCGACCCCGAGTTCCACGGCGGCTCGTTCCAGGACCAGGGCGTGATCCCCAAGCGCGGTCTGATGCTGGCGCGCATGGTCGGCCACATCACCTACCTGTCGGACGACTCGATGGGTGAAAAATTCGGCCGTGAGCTCAAGAGCGACAAGCTCAACTACGACTTCCACAGTGTCGAGTTCCAGGTCGAAAGCTACCTGCGCTACCAAGGCGAGGAGTTTTCTGGCCGTTTCGACGCCAATACCTATTTGCTGATGACCAAGGCGCTGGACTATTTCGACCCGGCCGCCGCCCAGGGCGGTGACCTGGCTGCCACGCTGGCCCACGTCAAGGCGGACTACTGCATCATGTCGTTCACGACCGACTGGCGCTTCTCGCCGGCCCGTTCGCGCGAAATCGTCGACGCCCTGATGGCGGCCCGCAAGAACGTGTGTTACCTGGAGATCGACTCGCCTTACGGGCACGATGCCTTCCTGATCCCCACACCTCGCTACATGCAGGGTTTCTCGAACTACATGAACCGCATTGCCATCTGAGGACAGCATGAGAGCCGATCTGGAAATCATCCACGACTGGATCCCCGCCGGCAGCCGGGTACTCGACCTGGGCTGCGGCAGCGGCGAACTGCTGGCCTCGCTGCGTGACCGCAAGCAGGTCACCGGCTATGGCCTGGAGATCGACGCCGACAACATCGCCGCCTGCGTGGCCAAGGGCGTCAACGTCATCGAGCAGGACCTGGACAAAGGCCTGGGCAACTTCGCCAGCAACAGTTTCGACGTAGTGATCATGACCCAGGCCCTGCAGGCCGTGGAGTACCCCGACCGCATCCTCGACGAGATGCTGCGGGTAGGCCGCCAGTGCATCATCACCTTCCCGAACTTCGGCCATTGGCGCTGCCGCTGGTACCTGGCCACCAAGGGACGCATGCCGGTATCGGACTTCATGCCGTACACCTGGTACAACACGCCGAACATCCACTTCTGCACCTTCGCCGACTTCGAAGAGCTGGTGCACGAGCGCAGGGCCAAGGTGCTCGACCGCCTGGCCGTCGATCACTTGCACCGCAACGGGTGGGGTGGCCGGCTTTGGCCTAATCTTCTAGGTGAGATCGGCATCTATCGCGTCAGCAGCCCGGGCCTGCAAGAGCACCAGCTCGCGGTCTGACGCCCACCGGAGGAATCGCCCCATGCGTCGCCTAGCCCTGTTCCTGATCAGCCTGTGCCTGGCCTTGCCGGTACTGGCTGCCGATGCCGCCCGGCCCGAGCGCAAGGAAGTGTTTGGCGACGTGACGGTGCACTACAGCGCGTTCACGTCGAGCATGCTCACGCCCGAGGTGGCCGCAGCCACCGGCCTGGTGCGCAGCAAGAACCAGGGCGTGCTCAACATTGCCGTACTCAAGGCCAACAAACCTGCCACGGCGGTGGTCAGCGGCACGGTCAAGGACCTGACCGGGCGTAGCAGCCCGCTGTCGTTCAAACAGATTACCGAACAGGGCGCGGTGTACTACATCGCCCAGTTCAAGATCGAACAGCCAGAAACCGTGACCTTCGACCTGAATATCGAAACCGGCGGTATCAGCAATTCCCTTAGCTTCAACCAGGACGTGTTCCCAGGCGAATGATGAATTTCCAGCAACTCGTATTGGCCAGCCACAACGCCGGCAAACTCAAGGAACTGCAGGCCATGCTCGGCCAGTCCGTGCAACTGCGTTCGATTGGCGAATTCAGCCAGGTAGAGCCAGAAGAAACCGGCCTGTCGTTCGTTGAAAACGCCATTCTCAAGGCGCGTAACGCCGCACGTATCTCCGGCCTGCCGGCCTTGGCTGACGATTCCGGCCTGGCGGTGGACTACCTTGGTGGTGCGCCGGGTATCTACTCAGCGCGCTACGCCGACGGCAGGGGTGACGCGGCCAACAATGCCAAGCTGCTCGAAGCCTTGAAGGACGTGCCCGAAGCCGAGCGCGGTGCGCAGTTTGTCTGCGTACTGGCGCTGGTGCGCCACGCCGACGACCCGCTGCCGATCCTGTGCGAAGGCCTGTGGCACGGCAGCATCCTGTTCGAGGCCAGCGGCGAGCATGGCTTTGGGTATGACCCGCTGTTCTGGGTGCCGGAGCGCAACTGCTCCAGCGCCGACCTGGCCCCTGTGGACAAAAACCAGCTCAGCCACCGCGCCCGTGCCATGGCCCTGCTGCGCCAACGTCTGGGCCTGGCATGATCGCAACGCTGTCCACCACCGGCGCGGCGGGTTTCACCAGCCTGCCGCCGCTGGCGCTGTACATCCACATTCCGTGGTGCGTACGCAAGTGCCCTTACTGCGACTTCAATTCTCACGCTGCCGGGCCTGAACTGCCGGAAGACGCCTACGTCACAGCGCTGCTGGACGACCTCGATCAGGAGCTGGCCGCCGTACAGGGCCGCCCGATCAGTTCGATCTTCTTCGGGGGCGGTACGCCCAGCCTGTTCAGTGCCAACGCCCTGGGCCGGCTGCTGCGCGGCGTAGAGCAACGCATCCCGTTCGCACCCGACATCGAAATCACCCTGGAAGCCAACCCGGGCACCTTCGAGCAGGACAAGTTCAAGGCCTACCGGCAAACCGGTATCAACCGCCTGTCCATCGGCGTGCAAAGTTTCCAGCCCGCCAAGCTGGAGGCGCTGGGGCGTATCCACAATGGCGATGAAGCGGTCCGAGCTGCCGGCATGGCGCGTGCGGCCGGCTTCGACAACTTCAACATGGACTTGATGCACGGCCTGCCCGACCAATCGCTGGAGGATGCGCTGGGCGACCTGCGCCAGGCCATCGACCTGGGCCCTACACACCTGTCGTGGTACCAGCTGACCGTGGAACCGAACACGGTGTTCTGGAACCAGCCGCCTGAGCTGCCCGAGGACGACATCCTTTGGGATATTCAGGAAGCCGGCCAGGCACTGATGGCCGAGCACGGTTTCCGCCAGTACGAGGTATCGGCCTACGCCCAGGCGGGCCGCGCTGCCCGGCACAACCTGAACTACTGGCGCTTCGGCGACTTCATCGGTATCGGAGCCGGCGCCCACGGCAAGCTGACCTTCGCCGACGGGCGTATCCTGCGTACCTGGAAGACCCGCCTGCCCAAGGATTACCTGAACCTGGCCAAGCCTTTCAAGGCCGGCGAGAAGCTGCTGCCGGTGGACGAGCTGCCATTCGAGTTCCTGATGAACGCCCTGCGCCTGACCGACGGAGTGGAAGCCGAGCTGTTCACCCAGCGCACCGGTTTGCCACTGGAGCAACTGCGCGAGGCACGCCGCGCCGCCGAACAAAAGGGCCTTTTGCAGGTCGAACCGGATCGACTGATGGCCACGCCGAGGGGCCAGTTGTTCCTCAATGACCTGCTGCAGTATTTCTTGACCTAAGGATGACCCATGGATCTGGTACTTGATCTGCTCGCGACGGTTTCCCGCTGGAGCCGCGGCAACCTGTCGGAGATTTCACTGGCCTTGGTAGGCTGCCTGCTGGTGCTGTTTGGTAGCGATGTCAAAGCCTGGGCCGAGCAGCGGCTAGGTGGCTTGGCTGGCGCCCTGCGCGTGCCGTTCATGGCGCTAATGGTGATGATCGGCAGCGGTGCGGCGCTGATCTATGCCACGCCGTGGGTGGTGAAGGGGCTAAGCCAGTTCAACAACTACGCGCTGGCGCCGGTGTTGTTGGTGGTGCTGGTGTTGATTGGTGTGGTGGCTGATCGCAGGGGTTAAGCATTGCTAAAAGCTGCCCCGGAGTACCAGGGCAGCCCTACCACCTGACTAGCCCTTAACGGGCATCATCGAAGTGGTCACGCATGAAGTCCCGAGCGGTCTTGAGCACTATCAAGATCCGGACAAGCTTCCAGACGCGGCTCAGCGCATCAAGCAAACGCTTCATATGCCTTGGCCTCCGTGTTGGCGGGCCAGTCTTCCAGCATCTAACCGGTACTTCGATGCCTTTCGAAAACCGTGTAAGTCTTCAGTGAAGTGGCCAGGTCAATGGCCCTTCGAAAAGCATCACCGGCACGGTTCTCAAGCCGCGTCGAAGGGGCCGGAAAGCAGAATTCTTCTCCTACCCGGCCCATCACTGAATATCCTTAAACGGGAGCAGCGCGATAGTACTCGCATTCTCCGATCAAGACTGTTAACCACTCCGACACTCATGATGCTAAAGATTTCTGGGCATTGACGCGGCATCCAGGCCTGCCTAAGATCCTTGGACCGTGTGAGTTTTCAGTGAAGTCCTGAGCGACGGATACTCAGTCCTACCGCTCACAAAAAAACCGCTCTTCTCAGAGCGGTTTTTTTCGCCTGCATTTCTGCAAGCACCAGCAATTGAACGGCCGTATCAGCCGCTCAATCCACCTTCTCGAACTTCAAGTCCCACACCCCATGCCCTAGTCGCTCGCCGCGCCGTTCGAACTTGGTGATCGGGCGCTCTTCCGGGCGTGGCACATAGGTGCCATCGGCCGCACGGTTGCGATAGCCAGGCGCAGCACTCATCACTTCCAGCATGTACTCGGCATACGGCTCCCAGTCGGTCGCCATATGGAACACGCCACCAGGCTTGAGCTTGCGACGTACCAGCTCGGCAAACTCCAGCTGCACGATGCGGCGCTTGTGGTGGCGCGCCTTGTGCCACGGGTCGGGGAAGAACAGCATCAAGCGGTCGAGGCTGTTGTCCGCCACGCAGCGGTTCAGCACTTCAATGGCATCGCAGTCGTATACCCGCAGGTTCTTCAGGCCCTGGGTCAGCACGCCGTTGAGCAGCGCGCCCACACCCGGGCGGTGCACTTCCACGCCGATAAAGTCCTGCTCAGGCGCGGCAGCAGCCATTTCCAGCAGGGAGTGGCCCATGCCGAAGCCGATCTCCAGGGTGCGCGGCGCCGAGCGGCCAAACACCTGGTCGTAGTCCACCGGGCTGTCGGCCAGCGGCAGGATGTACAGTGGGCCGCCCTGGTCCAGGCCGCGTTGCTGGCCTTCGGTCATGCGCCCGGCGCGCATCACGAAGCTCTTGATGCGGCGGTGTGGGCGGGCGTCGCCGTCGGGGGTGATCGGCGTATCGTGCGATTCAGTCATCAGGGGCTCTTACTTGATCAGACCATCCAGCGGCGAAGAGGCGCTGGCATAGAGTTTCTTCGGCATACGGCCGGCCAGATAGGCCAGGCGACCGGCAACGATGGCGTGCTTCATGGCTTCTGCCATCAGCACCGGCTGCTGGGCGTGGGCGATGGCCGAGTTCATCAGCACCGCTTCACAGCCCATTTCCATGGCGATGGTGGCGTCGGATGCGGTACCCACGCCAGCATCGACCAGTACTGGCACCTTGGACTCTTCCAGGATGATCTGCAGGTTGTAGGGGTTGCAGATACCCAGGCCGGTACCAATCAGACCAGCCAGCGGCATCACCGCGATGCAGCCGGCTTCGGCCAGTTGGCGAGCAATGATCGGGTCATCGCTGGTGTACACCATCACGTCGAAACCTTCCTTGACCAGCACTTCGGCGGCCTTGAGGGTTTCGATCACGTTGGGGAACAGGGTTTTCTGGTCGGCCAGCACTTCCAGCTTTACCAGCGTGCGGGATTCGTGCGATTTGCGGCCATCGAGCAGCTCGCGGGCCAGACGGCAAGTGCGTACCGCTTCCACCGCGTCAAAGCAGCCGGCAGTGTTTGGCAGGATGGTGTACTTGTCGGGCGACAGCACGTCGAGCAGGTTCGGCTCGCCCGCATTCTGGCCAAGGTTGGTGCGGCGCACGGCGACGGTGACGATTTCGGAGCCCGATGCCTCGGTGGCCAGGCGGGTTTCTTCCATGTCACGGTACTTGCCGGTGCCCACCAGCAGGCGCGACTGGAAAGTACGCCCGGCCAGGGTGAAGGGCTTGTCGCTACGAACGTTGCTCATCGTTGTTCCTCGGGAAAGGTTGCAGGGCTAGCTTGTGAACCGCAGGGCTGCTGTCAGCCGCCACCAATGGCGTGGACCACTTCGACCTGGTCGCCATCGTTCAGCAGTGTGCTGTCGTGCTGGCTGCGCGGCACGATGTCCAGGTTCAGTTCCACTGCGACACGGCGCCCGGCAAGCTCCAGGCGCGTCAGCAGGGCTGCAACGCTCTCGCCAGCAGGCAGTTCGTAAGGTTCACCGTTCAGTTGAATGCGCATGCGCACGGCCACCATTGTTCTTTGGGGCCCGCATTCTAGCGCCGAACCGCCCTGCAACCCAAGGGCGGTGCGCGCCATTAGTCGCGATTGTGGACCACTCGGTCAGCCCAGCCGCCAGGCTGCCAGGCCCAGGCACAACCAGCCGGCCAGGAAGCACAGGCCGCCAATCGGGGTGATGATGCCCAGCTTGCCCAGGCCGCTGAGAGTCAGCAGGTACAGGCTGCCGGAGAACAGCACGATCCCCAGGGCAAACAGGCCGCCAGCCCAGCCCACCAGGCGCCCGGGCAGGTGTGCCGAGAGCACGGCAACGCCGAAGATCGCCAGGGCATGCACCAACTGGTAGGTCACGCCGGTATGAAAAATAGCCAGGTAGTCCGCCGTCAGTCGGTTCTTCAGGCCGTGGGCAGCGAAGGCACCCAGGGCGACCCCGGTAAAGCCGAAAAAGGCGGCAAGCATCAGGAAGCTGCGAAGCATGGGACGACTCCTTGGATCGGGTCTGTATAATGGCCCCTTCCACCCGTACGGCCAAGCCATCGCCATGCTTCCAACTCTTCTGCGCCGCCTTTCCCGTGCCCTGCTCTGGTTCGCAGCCGGCAGCATCGTGCTGGTGCTGGTGTTCCGCTGGGTGCCACCGCCCGGTACGGCACTGATGGTCGAGCGCAAGGTGCAATCGTGGGTCAGTGGCGAGCCGATCGACCTGCAACGCGACTGGGAACCGTGGGAGAACATCTCCGATGAGCTGAAGGTTGCCGTCATTGCGGGCGAGGACCAGAAGTTCGCCAGCCACTGGGGCTTCGACATCCCGGCCATCCAGGCGGCGCTGGCCTACAACGAGCGCGGCGGCAGTGTTCGCGGTGCCAGCACCCTGACCCAGCAAGTGGCCAAGAACCTGTTCCTGTGGTCCGGCCGTAGTTGGTTCCGCAAAGGCCTGGAGGCGTGGTTCACGGCCTTGATCGAACTGTTCTGGTCGAAGGAGCGAATTCTCGAGGTCTACTTGAACAGCGCCGAATGGGGCAAGGGCGTGTTCGGCGCCCAAGCGGCGGCGCGCTTTCACTTTGGCGTGGATGCCAGCCGGCTTAGCCGCCAGCAGGCGGCGCAACTGGCGGCGGTGCTGCCGAGTCCGATCAAGTGGAGTGCCAGCCGGCCAAGTGCCTATGTGGCGAGCCGGGCCGGGTGGATTCGTCGACAGATGAGTCAGTTGGGTGGGCCTGGCTACCTGATGCAGCTCGACACTTCGCGCAGGCTTTGAGTCTTTTGGGGCTGCTGCGCGGCCCCAATATTTCACAGGCAAAAAAAAGCCGCTGACCCTATCCAGGCCAGCGGCTTTGTTTGCAGCCAGGTTTGATCAAACCGCAATCAACGCCTTGACCTTGTTCATCGCATTCTTCTCCAGCTGACGAATCCGCTCAGCCGAAACGCTGTACTTGTCTGCCAGCTCATGCAGCGTGGCCTTCTCTTCCGCCAACCAGCGCTGGTAGAGAATATCGCGGCTACGCTCGTCCAGCCCTTGCAGCGCTTCGTGCAGGTTGCTGGTCGAATTGTCGCTCCAGTCAGCATCCTCCAGTTGCACCGCCGGGTCGTACCGGTGGTCTTCCAGGTAATGTGCAGGCGACTGGAAGGCGCTGTCGTCATCCGCCTCGGCTGCCGGGTCGAACGCCATATCCTGGCCACTCAAGCGGCTTTCCATCTCACGCACTTCACGCGGCTCTACGCCAAGGCTTTCTGCCACGCGATGCACTTCGTCGTTGTTCAGCCAGGCCAGACGCTTCTTCTGGCTGCGCAGGTTGAAAAACAGTTTGCGCTGGGCCTTGGTGGTCGCCACCTTGACGATACGCCAGTTGCGCAGGATGAATTCGTGGATTTCTGCCTTGATCCAGTGCACGGCGAACGACACCAGGCGCACACCCATTTCCGGGTTGAAGCGCTTGACGGCTTTCATCAGGCCGACGTTGCCTTCCTGGATCAGGTCGGCTTGGGCCAGCCCGTAACCCGCATAGCTACGGGCAATGTGTACGACGAAACGCAGGTGGGCCATCACCATTTGACGAGCGGCCTCGACATCCTGCTCATAATAGAGACGCTCGCCCAGATCACGCTCCTGCTCGACCGTCAGCAGCGGGATGCTGTTGACCGTGTGCACATAGGCTTCCAGGTTTGCACCGGGCACCAGGGCATAGGCAGGTTGCAACGATGTGGTCATTCAAGAACCTCCGACTTACTAAACTCGCGCCTTGTGGGCGCTGCCAACATTGACCTGGAACGACGGTACAAGTTCCACAGTGAAGAAAATGTCAATGCCGGCACGTAAAAACTATCGCGGCGCCAACTCGTTCAGGTGACGAGCGACTGCGATCCATGCACCGATATACCCCAACAACACTGCTCCGATCAAGAGCGACAGACCATCGGACGCCGGCACCCCCCCCAGGGCGAAATCACTGCCATACAGCCCGGAAAGCCCTACAACCGCCTCGTTCAGCCAGTTCAGGCCAAACGCCAGGATGCCCCACGCCAACAGGCCTGCACCCAGGCCATACAGGGCACCCATGTACAGGAAAGGCCGGCGTACGTAGGCGTCGGTGCCGCCGACCAGCTTGATCACTTCGATCTCGATCCGGCGGTTTTCAATGTGTAGACGAATTGTGTTACCGATTACTAACAGCAGGGCAGAAATCAGCATCACGGCCAAGCCGAAGACGAAGCGGTCACCCAGCTTGAGGATGGCCGCCAGGCGCTCGACCCACACCAGGTCCAGTTGCGCCACTTCAACCCGTGGCAGCTCCGACAGACGCTGACGCAACGCGTCCAGGGCCGGCTTGTCGACCTCGGTCGGGGTCACGACCACCACGCCAGGCAACGGGTTGTCGGGCAGTTCACGCAGGGCCTCGCCCAGGCCGGACTGCTGCTGGAACTCCTCCAGCGCCTGCTCACGGCTGACATATTGCGCGTCCGCCACACCGGGCATGCCCTTGATCTCATCCCGCAGCGCCTCACCATCACGGCTGCCGGCATCCAGCTTGAGGAACAGCGAAATTTGCGCGGCGCGCTGCCACGAGCCGCCAAGCTGCTCGATGTTCTTCAGCAGCAACGACAGGCCCATGGGCATGCTCAGCGCCACCGCCATCACCAGGCAGGTGAAAAAGCTGCCGATCGGCTGCTTGCCCAAGCGGCGCAAGCTGTCGGCCATGCTGGCACGGTGGCTTTCCAGCCAGGCATGCAGCAGCGTGCGGAAATCCGGGCCATCATCGTCTTCGCCGCGCTTTTTCTTCGCCGGTTGCGGGTCAGCGGGCTTTGGTGCAACCCGCTCGGAAACCTTCGGCGTACGTGTAGTGCTCATTGCCCGGCCTCCCCATCGCCGATCAAGCGGCCGCGCTGCAAGGTCAGCATGCGGTGACGCATGCGCGCAATCAGTGCCAGGTCGTGGCTGGCGATCAAGACCGTGGTACCCAGGCGGTTGATGTCCTCGAACACGCCCATGATCTCTGCGGCCAGGCGCGGGTCGAGGTTACCGGTGGGTTCGTCGGCCAGCAGCAGGGCCGGCTGGTGGACGATGGCGCGGGCAATGCCTACCCGCTGCTGCTGCCCGGTGGACAGGTCAGCCGGGAACAGTTCGCCCTTGTCCGACAGCGATACACGCTCCAGGGCCGAATCCACGCGCTTGGCGATCTCGGCCTTGGACAGGCCGAGAATCTGCAAGGGCAAGGCGATGTTGTTGAACACCGTGCGGTCGAACAACAGCTGGTGGTTCTGAAACACCACGCCGATCTGCCGGCGCAGGAACGGGATCTGCGCATTGCTGATCTGGCCCAGGTCCTGCCCGGCCAGCATGAGCTTGCCACTGGTCGGGCGCTCCATGGCCAGCAACAGGCGCAGCAAGGTGCTCTTGCCGGCACCCGAGTGCCCGGTGACGAACAGGAATTCGCCCCGGCGCGCCCGGAAACTCAGCTCATGCAAACCCACATGACCGTTGGGATAGCGCTTGGCAACCTGTTCGAATCGGATCATGGTCAGTCTCGCTCGGCGAACAGAGCCTTGACGAACGGCTCGGCTTCGAAGGTACGCAGGTCGTCGATGCCTTCACCCACACCGATGAAGCGGATCGGAATGTTGAACTGCTTGGCCAGGGCAAAGATCACCCCGCCCTTGGCAGTGCCGTCCAGCTTGGTCAGGGCCAGGCCGGTCAGTTCGACGCTCTGGTTGAAGTACTTGGCCTGGCTGATGGCGTTCTGGCCAGTACCGGCGTCGAGCACCAGCAGCACCTCATGCGGCGCATCGGCGTCGAGCTTGCCGATAACCCGGCGGACCTTCTTCAGCTCTTCCATCAAGTTGTCTTTGGTGTGCAGGCGGCCGGCGGTGTCAGCGATCAGCACGTCGGCGCCACGGGCCTTGGCGGCTTGAACGGCGTCGAAGATCACCGACGCGGAGTCGGCACCGGTATGCTGGGCGATTACCGGAATCTGGTTACGCTCGCCCCACACTTGCAACTGCTCGACCGCTGCCGCACGGAAAGTATCGCCAGCGGCCAGCATCACTTTTTTGCCTTCCATCTGCAGCTTCTTGGCCAGCTTGCCGATGGTGGTGGTCTTGCCGGCGCCGTTCACGCCAACCACGAGGATGACGTAAGGCTTGTTTTGCGCCTGTACTTTAAGCGGCTGCTCGACCGGGCGCAGCAGTGCGGCCAGCTCTTCCTGCAGCGACTTGTACAGGGCATCGGCGTCGGCCAACTGCTTGCGCGCGACCTTCTGGGTCAGGTTCTGGACGATGGCCGAGGTGGCTTCCACGCCGACGTCAGCCGTCAGCAAACGGGTCTCGATCTCGTCGAGCAGGTCGTCGTCGATGACTTTCTTGCCCAGGAACAGGCTGGCCATGCCCTCGCCGATGCTGGCGCTGGTCTTCGACAGGCCCTGCTTCAGGCGGGCAAAGAAGCCGGGTTTGGCTTGTTCGACAACGGCTGGGGCAGCGACAGGGGCCGGCCCTGGCTCGACAGGCGCTGCTACCGGGCGCTCGGGGATCGCCGGCGGGGCCTTTGGCTCCAGGTCGGGAACCAGAGCAACGGGCTCTTCGGCAACGGGCAGGACCAGGTTGCTGACAGGGGGCTCGACGGCATGAATGACTGGGGCTGCTGCGGGTGCAGAGGTTTCAACCTGCGGGGCGACAGGCGCTGCATTCGCGGGCACGCCCGCGCCCACAGGGGCCGGGGTTGGCTCGAATACCGGCGTCGCCACTGGCGCCGTTGCAGGCTCAGAGGCCAAGGCTGGCTCGGCAGCCCGAGGGGCCTCAGCTACAGCTGCGGGGGCTGCTGCAACCACCGGCTCGACCGGAGCGGCTTCAGGGCGCTCGACGGCGGGCTGCGGCGCTACGGGTTCTGCAGCCTGGGGTTCGGGGGCTTGTGGCTGTTCGGCGACAGGTTGCTGCGGCTTCTTTCGAAACCAGCTGAACAGGCCTTTCTTTCCGCCAGCCTCGGCCGGCGCTTTTTTGTCGTCGTTGGAACCAAACATGGAGGACGGCTATCTCAGGGTAGCGATGAGCCAGCAATGGCACATCGGGAATTCTCTCTACGCAGAACAGACTATCTTGAAGCCTGCTGGTTCATGCGCAACGTTTTGTCTTAGTGTCCTGTGGGCCAGAACGGCGACAGGCATGGTCGCCAGGCAACCGGATCAGTATCCTAGCACCTCCTGGCCCGTCGACGCTAAACCCAGCGGGCCGCCGAACAGGTTAAACACCGTATGAATGCTCTAGCCCGCCGCGCCGCTGGCCTGTTGTTCGGCACGCTCTGCCTGCCGCTCGCGGCCCTCGCCGCCGATGTGCAACCCACCCACGAATTCATTCTCGACAATGGCCTGAAAGTGGTCGTGCGCGAAGACCACCGCGCTCCGGTGGTAGTCTCGCAGATCTGGTACAAGGTGGGCTCCAGCTACGAGACCCCGGGCCAGACCGGCTTGTCCCACGCGCTGGAACACATGATGTTCAAGGGCAGCGCCAAGGTCGGACCCGGCGAAGCTTCGCGCATCCTGCGTGACCTGGGCGCCGACGAAAACGCCTTCACCAGCGACGACTACACCGCTTACTACCAGGTGCTGGCCCGCGACCGCCTGCCGGTAGCCCTGGAGCTGGAGGCTGACCGCCTGGCCAGCCTGCGCCTGCCCGCCGACGAGTTCAGCCGCGAAATCGAGGTGATCAAGGAAGAGCGCCGCCTGCGTACGGACGATCAGCCCAATCAAAAGGCATTTGAGCTGTTCCGCGCCATGGCCTACCCGGCCAGCGGCTACCACACCCCGACCATCGGCTGGATGGCCGACCTTGAACGTATGAAGGTCGAGGAGCTGCGTCACTGGTACGAGTCCTGGTACGCGCCCAACAACGCGACGCTGGTGGTGGTCGGCGATGTTACCGCCGATGAGGTCAAGGGCCTGGCGCAGAAGTACTTCGGCAGTATTCCCAAGCGCGCCGTGCCACCGGCCAAACTGCCTCTGGAACTGGCCGAACCTGGCCAGCGCCAGTTGACCCTGCATGTACGCACCCAACTGCCCAGCCTGATCTACGGTTTCAACGTGCCCGGCCTGCCCACCGCCAAGGACCCGCGCACCGTGCAAGCCCTGCGCCTGATCTCGGCCCTGCTCGACGGCGGCTACAGCGCCCGCATGCCGGCGCGCCTGGAGCGTGGCCAGGAGCTGGTGGCCGGCGCTTCTTCCAGCTACAACGCCTTCACCCGCGGCGACAGCCTGTTCCTGATTTCGGCTACGCCGAATGTGCAGAAGCAGAAAACCCTCGCCGATGTCGAAAAAGGCATCTGGCAGTTGCTTGAAGAACTCAAGACCACCCCGCCCAGCGCCGAAGAGCTCGAACGCGTTCGCGCTCAGGTCATCGCCGGCCTGGTCTACGACCGCGACTCCATCAGCAGCCAGGCCACCACCATCGGCCAGCTGGAAACCGTCGGCCTGTCCTGGAAGCTGATCGACAGCGAGCTGGACGAGCTCAAGCGTGTCACCCCGCAGGACATCCAGAACGCCGCGCGCACCTATTTCACCCGCGAACGCCTGAGCGTTGCCCATGTACTGCCCGAGGAGTCCGCTCATGAGTGATCGCCGCGCACCACGCCCAACCCTGCTGGCCACGGGCATCCGCGCCCTGGCGCTGGCGACCGTGCTGGCCGCCCCGGCCATGGCCGACAACGCCGCCAAGGCCGACAGCAGCGCCGCTCGCCCAGCCAACACCTTGCAATCCTTGGCCGAACTGGATGGCAAGGCACCGAGCCGGCGCCAGTTGAACATTCAGCACTGGAACACCGCCGAAGGCGCCCGTGTGCTGTTCGTAGAAGCCCGCGAACTGCCCATGTTCGACCTGCGCGTCACCTTCGCCGCCGGCAGCAGCCAGGACGGCGTTACGCCAGGTGTGGCCGCGCTGACCAACGCCATGCTCAACGAGGGCGTGGCCGGAAAAGACGTGACCGCCATCGCCGAAGGTTTCGAGGGCCTGGGGGCGGACTTTGGCAACGGCTCCTACCGCGACATGGCGGTGGCCTCGCTGCGCAGCCTCAGCGCCAAGGACAAGCGCGAACCGGCCCTCAAGCTGTTTACCGAGGTGGCCGGCAAGCCGACCTTCCCCGAAGACGCCCTCAAGCGCATCAAGAACCAGATGTTGGCCGGCTTCGAATACGAAAAGCAGAACCCCGGCAAGATCGCGGGCAAGGCGCTGTTCGGCAAGCTTTACGGCGACCACCCTTACGCCCACCCCAGCGACGGTACCGCCGAAAGCATCGAGGGCATCACCCTGGCACAGCTGCGCGCCTTCCATGCCAAAGCCTATACCGGCGGCAACGCGGTCATCGCGCTGGTCGGCGACCTGAGCCGCGCCGAAGCCGAAGCCATTGCGGCCCAGGTATCTGCCGGCCTGCCGAAGGGCCCGGCACTGGCCGCGCCAGCCCAGCCCACTGACGCCAAGGCTGGCCTGACTCACATCGACTTCCCCTCCAAGCAAACCCACCTGATGCTGGCCGAACTGGGCATCGACCGCCAGGACCCAGACTGGCCAGCCCTGTCGCTGGGCAACCAGATCCTCGGCGGCGGTGCGTTCGGCACCCGCCTGATGAGCGAGGTACGTGAAAAGCGCGGCCTGACCTACGGCGTGTACTCGGTGTTCAGCCCGATGCAGGTGCGCGGCCCCTTCATGATCAACCTGCAAACCCGCGCCGAGCAGAGCGAAGGCACGTTGAAGCTGGTGCAGGACATTCTTGCCGACTACCTCAAACAGGGCCCTACCCAGCAAGAGCTGGACGATGCCAAGCGTGAACTGGCCGGCAGCTTCCCGCTGTCCAATGCCAGCAACGCCAGCATCGTCGGCCAACTGGGCGCCATCGGCTTCTACAACCTGCCGCTGACCTGGCTGGAGGACTTCATGCAGCAGTCCCAGGCCCTCACCGTCGAACAGGTCAAGGCGGCCATGAACAAACACCTGTCAGCCGATAAACTGGTGATCGTCACCGTTGGCCCGAAAGTGCCACAAAAACCGCTGCCAGCCCCCACTGACAAGCCCTCCGAGCAGCCGCTCGGGGTACCGGAGCACTAATGCCAAGATCCACCCCTCCCGCCCGCCCGCAATCGGGCCAAAGCAAGGGCCAGGGCCACCTGCGCATCATCGCCGGCGAATGGCGCAGCCGCCGACTGGCGGTGCCGGAAGGCGAAGGCCTGCGGCCAACGCCCGACCGCGTGCGGGAAACCGTGTTCAACTGGCTGGCACCTTACATCGAGGGCGCCCGCGTGCTGGACGCCTTCACCGGTAGCGGCGCCCTGGTGCTCGAAGCCCTGTCGCGCGGGGCCGAAGACGCCGTGGCGCTGGACAGCAACCCGGCGGCCATCGCTAACCTGAAAAACAACCTCGAAATCCTGCGCTGCCCACGTGGGCAGATCCTGCAAACTGATGCCCTGCGCTACCTGCAAGGCCCGGCCAAGCAGCAGTTCGATGTGGTGTTCCTCGACCCGCCATTCCACCAGGACCTGCTGGCCAACACCTGCAACCTGCTGGAGCAGAACCAGTGGCTGCGCGAACAGGCATGGGTCTACACCGAAAGCGAAGCCGCGCCTTCAACCTTGCAATTGCCAGGCAACTGGCGCCTGCACCGCGAGAAGAAAACCGGTCAAGTGCACTACGCGCTCTGGCAAAGGGCCACAACCGACCAATAGCGCAGGTACTGTGGCGCTTTTTCGTGGCAATCTAGGCAGGCACATCACGAGTCGCCCAGTATGCCCAGCCAAAGCGCCACATTTCGCCCGGCCACCGGCCTTTCCAACCCCCACCTGCAAACCCTGTGGGGGCCCCTGTGGCGCAAGCTGCCTGAACTGCAGCGCAACCGCGAGCGGCTGTGGCTGGCCGACGGCGACTTCATCGACCTCGACTGGCATGGCCCCCATGAACCCCATGCGCCACTGGTGCTTGTGCTGCATGGGCTGACCGGCTCGTCGCATTCACCCTATGTGAAAGGCTTGCAGCAAGCGCTGCAAGGGCGCGGTTGGGCCAGCGTGGCAGCGAACTGGCGCGGTTGCTCGGGCGAACCCAACCTGTTACCACGCAGCTACCACTCCGGCGCCAGTGAAGACCTGGCAGAAATTGTCAGCCACCTGCGCGCCCAACGCCCCTTGGCGCCACTGTATGCAGTGGGTTACTCGCTGGGTGGCAATGTACTGTTGAAATACCTGGGCGAAAGCGGGGTTGCCAGCCAACTGGAAGCAGCGGTTGCAGTGTCGGTGCCCTTTCGTCTGGACCACTGTGCCGACCGTATCGGCCAAGGGTTCTCCAAGGTGTATCAGGCGCACTTCATGCGCGAAATGCTGGCGTATGTGCAGCTCAAACAGCAGCACTTCCACGCGCAGGGTCAGCATGATCGGCTGGCGGCGCTGGAGCGACTGGGGCAACTGACCAACTTGCGCACCTTCTGGGACTTCGACGGCAAAGTCACAGCACCGCTTAACGGTTTTCGCGATGCGCACGACTACTATCGCCGCTCATCCAGCCACTTCTTCCTCGGCCAGAACCGCACGCCAACGCTGATCATCCATTCCAGCGATGACCCGTTCGTGTCCGGCCATAGCCTGCCAGCGGCCCGTGAGCTGGCGCCACACACCCGCTTCGAACTGCACAGCCGCGGTGGTCATGTGGGCTTTGTCGATGGCAGCCTGCGAAATCCGGGGTACTACCTGGAGCGGCGGATTCCGCAGTGGCTGGTGGACGGTCAATAAAGCGTTTACCGATTACTCGCCTGTGGCTACGCCATGCTCCGGGTCATTGATCCACTCGCTCCAGGACCCGGCATACAGCTTGCCCAACGGGTACCCCGCCAGCGCCAGCGCAAACAGGTTGTGGCAAGCCGTCACCCCAGACCCACAGTAAGACACGAGCTGCTCCGGCGCGCGCCCGGCTAGCTTTTCGGCAAAGCGCTGCTTGAGCTGGTCCGCCGGCAAAAAGCGCCCATCAGCCCCCATGTTGTCGGTAAACGCTGCGCACTGGGCCCCGGGAATATGCCCCGCCACCGGATCGATCGGCTCCACTTCACCGCGAAAACGCGGCAAGGCACGCGCATCGATCAAGGTCAGGTCACTGCTACCCAGGCGCTTGCCCAGGTGGTCGGCATCGATCAGCAGCCTGGCGTCCGGCTCACCCTTGAAGTTGCCCTCGCGTTTGGGCGGTGGGTCCAGGCTCAGCGGCAGGTGCGCGGCATGCCAGGCCTTCAGGCCACCGTCGAGAATCGCCACACCGCTGCGCTTGCCCAGCCAGACCAACAGCCACCAGGCACGGGCGGCAAAGGCACCGGGGCCGTCGTCGTACAACACCACCTCACTGTCGTTGTCCAGGCCCCACTCACGCAGGCGCGCGACCAGCCGCTGCGCATCGGGCAATGGGTGGCGCCCGGTGCGCCCCTTGCTCACCGGCCCACTGAGGTCGCGGTCAAGGTCGGCAAAATGCGCCCCGGCGATATGCCCCTGGGCATAACTGCGTTGGCCATAGTCCACA
This sequence comes from Pseudomonas sp. yb_9, assembly GCF_043103635.1. NCBI lineage: Bacteria > Pseudomonadati > Pseudomonadota > Gammaproteobacteria > Pseudomonadales > Pseudomonadaceae > Pseudomonas > Pseudomonas sp. yb_9. The sequence goes on from NZ_JBICKA010000047.1 coordinate 175,678, forward strand.
TCCTCAAGGGCAAAGCGGCAGTCGAGAATCACCAGCTTGGGCGCGTCCAGGCGCTCGGCCAACTGCTGCGGGGTGATCAATTGCGCAAGGGGCATGACAATCTCCTGATCAATGGCACTTGGGCCCTGGGCTAAAGCTCCAGGGCCTGGTTGAACGGTACATGGAATTCCTGGCACAAGGCGTCCACGGCAGCGCGGGCGTTGTCGGTCACGTAGCCGAGCTCCAGCACCAGCACCTGATAGACGCCGCGCTTGAACGCTTCTTCACCCAAATGCGCGGAATGTTCACGTGTGGTACTGAGAAAGCGCACCCACGATGTCAGCACGATCCAGGCATTGATGGTCAGCGATTCGATCTGTGCCGGCGCCATGGCCAGAATGCCCGCCTCGACAAAGCCACGGTAGATCGCCTGGCCCTGGCGCAGGCAGCGCTCGGAAAAACGCCGATAACGGGCGGCCAGTTCGGCATCGCTGTCCAGCAGGTGCTCCAGGTCGCGGTGCAGGAAGCGGTAGTTCCACATGGCAGCCAGCAAGGCCTTGAGGTAGAAGCGTTTGTCCTCCACGGTGGCCGTGCGGCCTTGTGGCGGGCGCAGGAAGCTGTCCACCAACTCTTCATACTGGCTGAACAACAGGGCGATGATCGCCTGCTTGTTGGGGAAGTGGTAATACAGGTTGCCGGGCGAGATTTCCATGTGCGCGGCAATGTGGTTGGTACTGACGCTGCGTTCGCCCTGCTGGTTGAACAGCTCCAGGCTGTTCTGCACGATGCGCTCTCGGGTCTTCATGCGCGGGGCCATGCTCAGCTCCCAGTCTGCGGGCCTACTTCAAAGGGCCATCTTACGGCGTATTGCAGGTGGAATGCACCGTTCGAATGTGTGGAAAAATTCGCACCATCGTGCAAATTAGAGTATAGGCTCTAGAGATTCCCTGCCCGGACTCGACACCGCCATGAACTCGCCCAGTGCCTTGCCCCCTGTGCAATCCGACCTCGACCTTGCGGCGATGTTCGCTGCCCAGCGCCAGGCCTTTGCCGGCAACCCCCTGCCACCGGCTGCCCAGCGGCTGCAATGGCTGAAAAGCCTGCGCGAAGCCTTGCAGGCCCACCAGGCTGGGTTGATCGAGGCCATCAGCGAGGACTTTTCCGGGCGTAGCGCCGACGAGACTTTGTTGGCCGAGTTGCTGCCCTCGATACAGGGCCTGCGCCACGCCGAAAAACACCTGCAACGCTGGATGCGCGCCAGCCGGCGACGCGTTGGCCTGGCCTTCCAGCCAGCCAGCGCGCAGGTGCGATACCAACCGCTGGGGGTGGTCGGCATCATCGTGCCGTGGAACTACCCGCTGTTCCTCGCCATCGGCCCGCTGACGTGCGCACTGGCTGCCGGTAACCGGGTCATGCTCAAGCTCAGCGAAGCCACACCCGCCAGTGGCCAGGCTTTGAAGCAAGTCCTGGAACGGGTATTCCCCTGCGACCTGGTCAGCGTGGTACTCGGCGAGGTCGAGGTGGGCCAGGCCTTCGCCCGCCTGCCCTTCGACCACCTGCTGTTCACCGGCGCCACCAGCGTGGGCCGCCAGGTGATGCTGGCTGCGGCGCAGAACCTGACGCCGGTCACCCTGGAACTGGGCGGCAAGTCGCCCGCCATCGTGTCGGCCGACGTGCCCCTGGACACCGCCGCCGAGCGCATCGCCTTTGGCAAAACCCTCAACGCCGGCCAGACCTGCGTCGCCCCCGACTATGTGCTGGTGCCACGTGATCGCCTGGCGGCCTTCAGCGACGCCTACCAGCGCGCCGTTCAGCGCCTGTACCCGCGCGTCGCCGACAACCCTGACTACACCGCCATCATCAACCCGCGCCAGCTGCAGCGCTTGCAGCACCTGCTGGAGGATGCCCGCGCAAAAGGTGCGCAAGTGCTCGACCTGTACCCTGGCGAGCCCCGCCAAGGCCGACGCCTGCCACCACACCTGCTGCTGGAGGTGAGTGACGACATGCAGGTGATGCAGGACGAAATCTTCGGCCCGCTGCTGCCGCTGGTGCCCTACGACAGCCTCGACCAGGCGCTGGCCTACATCAACCAACGCCCGCGCCCGCTGGCGCTTTACTACTTCGGGTATGACCGGGCCGGGCAGGAACGCGTGCTGCGCCACACCCACTCCGGCGGCGTGTGCCTGAACGACACCCTGCTGCATGTGGCCCAGGACGACCTGCCCTTCGGCGGCATCGGCCCCTCGGGCATGGGCCACTACCATGGCCACGACGGTTTCCTGACCTTCAGCAAGGCCAAAGCCGTGCTGGTCAAGCAACGTTTCAACGCCGCGCGGCTGATCTACCCGCCTTATGGCAAAGCCTTGCAGCGCCTGGTCTACAAGCTGTTCATCCGCTAAGGGGCAGCCTATGCACCGTCGTGATCTGCTGCGTTTCAGCCTTGGCGCCAGCATCTTTCTGAGTGCAACCGGCCTGGTCGGCTGCACCGCGCAAACCAGCGCACAGGGTTTCCAACTACTGCGCGACGACGACCTGCCACTGCTGCGTGCGCTGATCCCGGTGGTGCTGGCCGGCACGCAGGCCGCCGAGACGTGGGTACTGCACAGCCTCGACCACAAGCTGGCGGCCTTGTCGCCGGAAATGCTCAAGCTCACCCGGCAACTGTTCGACGTGCTCAGCCTGCCGCTTACCCGTGGCCCGCTGACCGGCGTCTGGGGCGCCTGGGAACAGGCCAGCCCCACCCAAGTCACAGCCTTCCTGCAACGTTGGCAGGACAGCTCACTGAACCTGCTGCGCATGGGTCACGCGTCATTGCTGCAGTTGCTGCAAATGGCCTGGTACGAACGCCCCGAGTCCTGGGCCGCCTGCGGTTACCCGGGCCCACCGAAAATCTGAAAACAACAAGAGCATCGCCAATGCCTGTAGCCGACCCGTTTCGCCAAGGCCTCGAACGCGGCTGGATCACCCATGACGCGTCACGCCTGGAGCACGACCTTTTGCTGGAAGCCGATATTGCCGTGATTGGCAGCGGTGCCGGCGGTGCCACCAGCGCACAAATGCTCAGCGCCGCCGGTTTCAAGGTGCTGTTGATCGAAGAAGGCCCGCTCAAGACCAGCAGCGACTTCCACCTGCTGGAGAGCGAAGCCTACGCCAGCCTGTACCAGGAGGGCCTGGGGCGCATGAGCAAGGATGGCGCCATCACCATTCTCCAGGGCCGTGCCGTAGGCGGCACCACGCTGGTGAACTGGACATCAAGCTTTCGTACCCCGCCGCAGACGCTGGCGCACTGGGCCTCGGCCCACAACGTGAGCGGCCTGGGTGAAGGTGACCTGCGCCCCTGGTTCGAACGCGTGGAACAAGAGCTGGGCATTACACCCTGGGCCATGCCGCCCAATGCCAACAACGACGTGCTGCGCCGGGGCTGCGAACAACTGGGTTACCGCTGGGCGGTGATCCCGCGCAACGTGCGCGGCTGCTGGAACCTGGGGTACTGCGGCATGGGCTGCCCGGTGAATGCCAAGCAATCGATGTTGGTAACCCGTATTCCCGCCACCCTCGACCATGGCGGCGCACTGCTGTACCTGGCCCGGGCCGAGCGCTTCACCCACAACGGCGAGCGCATCCAGAGCCTCACATGCCAGGCCCTGGATGCCCGAGGCATACACCCCACCGGCAGGCAGGTCAGCGTCCGCGCGCGCCATTACCTGCTCGCTGGCGGCGGGATCAACAGCCCGGCCCTGCTGCTGCGTTCCGACGCACCGGACCCCCATGGTCGCCTGGGCAAGCGCACCTTCCTGCACCTGGTGAACTTCAGCGCTGCGCGCTTCAAGGACCGTATCGACCCCTTCTATGGCGCCCCGCAGTCCATCTACAGCGACCACTTCCAGTGGCAAGGCGGCACGGATGGCCCGGTCGGCTACAAACTGGAAGTGCCGCCGTTGCACCCGGCCTTGGCCAGCACCCTGCTGGGTGGTCACGGACAAGAAAACGCCCAGCGTATGGCCGAGTTGCCGCACACCCATGTGATGTTGGCGCTGCTGCGCGATGGCTTCCACCCCGAGAGCCAGGGCGGTGCCGTGGAGCTGCGTGGCGATGGCTCACCGGTGCTCGATTACCCGGTCACCGACTACCTGCGCGACGGTTTGCGTCGTGCCTACCGCAGCATGGCGCAGATCCAGTTTGCCGCCGGCGCTACCCAGGTCACCCCCGTGCACAGCGATGCCAGCGCCACGTCCAGCCTGGAACAGGCCTTGGCCATGATCGACACGTTGCGCCTGGAACCCTTCCGCACACGCCTGGGCAGTGCCCATGTGATGGGGGGCTGTGCGCTGGGCGAAGACCCGCGTCAAGCGGTGTGTGACAGCCTGGGCCGTCACCACCAGCTGGAAAACCTGTCCGTCCACGACGGTTCGCTGTTCCCCACCAGCATCGGCGCCAACCCGCAACTTTCGGTGTTTGCCATCAGCGCCAGGCTCACCGAAGCACTGGTCGCCCGCCTGGCACGCAACGCATGACAACGAATACGCCCCCTGTCTATAGTGCCATCAGCCGGCCGCATGACTTGGCCGGGGCGCCGTCGCTGCGCTACCATCCGACTCCCCAACGCACTCCAGCCAGGATGACGCGATGAACCGAGTGTTGTACCCGGGTACTTTCGACCCCATTACCAAAGGCCATGGCGACTTGGTCGAGCGCGCTTCGCGGCTGTTCGACCATGTGATCATCGCAGTGGCGGCCAGCCCGAAGAAAAACCCCCTGTTCCCGCTGGAACAACGGGTGGAGCTCGCCCGTGAGGTCACCAAGCACCTGCCCAATGTCGAAGTCATCGGCTTCTCTTCCCTGTTGGCGCATTTCGCCAAGGAACAGGGCGCCAACGTCTTCCTGCGTGGCCTGCGTGCCGTGTCCGACTTTGAGTACGAGTTCCAGCTGGCCAACATGAACCGGCAGCTGGCCCCCGATGTCGAGAGCCTGTTCCTCACGCCTTCGGAACGTTATTCGTTCATTTCCTCGACGTTGGTCCGGGAAATTGCCGCACTGGGTGGGGATATCAGCAAATTCGTCCATCCGGTGGTGGCCGAGGCGCTGACCGAACGCTTCAAGAAGTAAGCCTGATCGCCTGATTGTCGCGCCCGCGTGCACTGCGGGCGCGAATGCGGCACAATTGTGCCCATTGCGTTGAACATGCCCGGGCGGTGAGCCCCGGCCGGAGTCCCCATGTCCCTGATCATCACCGACGATTGCATCAACTGCGACGTCTGCGAACCCGAGTGCCCGAACGAGGCCATCTCCCAAGGCGAAGAGATCTACGTGATCGACCCTAACCTGTGCACGCAGTGCGTGGGCCACTACGACGAGCCGCAGTGCCAGCAGGTCTGCCCGGTCGACTGCATCCCGCTGGATGAAGCCCACCCGGAAACCGAAGAGCAGCTGATGGCCAAGTACCGCCGCATTACTGGCAAGGACTGACCATCACCAGGCAAGGGCCTCCGCCCTTGCCTCAGCGCTGGCAACGCGGGCAGTACACGCTCGCCCGCTGCCCCAGCTTCACCTCGCGCAACTCCGTGCCACACACCTTGCACGGCTGCCCGCCGCGACCATAGACGAACAATTCCTGCTGGAAGTACCCCGGCTGCCCATCGCCCCCGATAAAATCGCGCAGGGTGGTGCCCCCTTGCTCGATCGCCGCCGCCAGCACCCGCTTGATCTCGATCGCCAGCTTCAGGTAACGCGCCCGGGAAATCCCGCCCGCCTCCCGGCGTGGGTCGATGCCTGCGGCAAACAGTGCCTCGGTGGCGTAGATGTTGCCCACCCCCACCACCACTGCGTTATCCATGATGAAGGGCTTGACCGCCATCGACCGCCCGCGCGACAGCTGGAACAAGCGCTCGCCGTCAAACAGGTCGGTCAACGGCTCTGGCCCAAGGCGTAGCAGCAGTTCGTGTTTCAGCGGGTCCAGGCTCCACAGCATGGCACCAAAGCGGCGCGGGTCGGTGTAGCGCAGCATCAGCCCCGATTCCAGCTCGATATCGACATGTTCATGCTTGGCCGCCGGTAAACCCAGCTCGACCAGCCGCAGGTTGCCAGACATGCCAAGGTGGCTTATCAACGTGCCGACTTCAGCATTGATCAACAGGTACTTGGCACGCCGCTCAACGCTGACAATGCGCTGCCCCGACAGCCGTACATCCAGGTCTTCCGGGATGGGCCAGCGCAGGCGCCGGTCGCGTACCACCACACGGCTGACGCGTTGGCCTTCCAGGTGCGGCGCAATACCGCGCCGGGTGGTTTCTACTTCTGGCAATTCCGGCATGTGTCAGTGCCCGCCCAGCTCGCGAATGTTCTGCTTGAGGTTTTCGAAATCGTATTCCGACAACCCAATGTAATCGAGCACCAACGGGCCCACCACATTCCACTCATGGTCCACCGCCTGGTTGCCCAGCACCCGGTAGGACGCGCAAATGTGCTCGGCCATCTTCAACACCGCCAGCAGGTTTTTCAGCTGGCTCTGGGTATTGCGCGAACTCTCGTCGCGGAACACGGCCAGGGCGTTATGGTGGTTGGCGATGGCCGCGCTCAGGTGCTCGGGTAGGCGCCAGGACTTGGCAGTGAAATAGCCGACCACAGAATGGTTGGTGTTGAACGTATGGTTTTCAGTATCGACCACGCGCGTATCTTCGCCGGCCTTGGCGTAGGCCTCCTCCAGCACCTCCATGTAGTTGGGGAAGCGCTTGAGCATCAACGGCACGCCGCAGTCATGGAACAGGCCCAGTGTGTACGCCTCGTCCGCTGCCTGGATACCGGTGCGCTTGGCCAGGGTCAGGCAAGTGTTCGCCACGTCCTGCGCGGTATCCCAGAAGCGGTTGAGGGTAACGATGGTCTCGTCGCTCATCTCGCCCTTGATCGACTGGGCGTTGATCAGGTTGATGATCGAACGGCTGCCCAGCAGGTTCACCGCGCGCTGGATCGAGCCGATCTTGTTGGACAGGCCGAAGTGCGGCGAGTTGACCAGTTTGAGCAAGGCGCCGGAGAGGCCCGGGTCCTGGGAAATCAGCTTGGCGATGGTTTCCAGGTCCGGGTCAGGCATGTACTGCTCGAACTGCAGGTCAACCATGATCTGCGGTTGCGGCGGGATGGTGATGCCTTGCAAGGCTTGCTGGATCTGTTCGGCGCTGAGTTCTTGGGACATACGTGCACACTCGTTTAGGACGGGGGATTCTAACCCAGTTGAGTGCGCAAGCGCTTTGTCGCGCCTCGAACAGAAGTGCGGGCCAACAGGTTATACTCCCGCTCTTTTTTCCCGGAGCGACGTCATGTCCCTGCCCAGCCTTCGCCTCAAAGCCAATGCCGACCGCCGTCTGCGCGCCGGCCACCTGTGGGTCTACAGCAACGAAGTCGACGTCAGCGCGACCCCGCTGCAAGGCTTCCAGGCCGGTCAGCAGGCTGTTCTCGAGGCAGCCAATGGCAAGCCTCTGGGGATTGTTGCACTCAGCCCGAACAACCTGATCTGCGCCCGCTTGCTGTCGCGCGACATCAAGCTGCCGCTGGACAAGTCGCTGCTGGTTCACCGCCTGAACGTCGCCCTGTCGCTGCGCGAGCGTCTGTTCGACCAGCCGTGCTACCGCCTGGTCTATGGCGACTCCGACCTGCTGCCGGGCCTGGTAGTCGACCGCTTCTTCGACATCCTCGTGGTGCAGCTGGCCTCGGCCACCATGGAGGCGCACAAGGACGACGTGATCGCCGCCCTGGTTCAGGTGCTCAAGCCAAGCGGCATCCTGTTCAAGAACGACTCCGCCGCGCGTGATGCCGAAGGCTTGCAGCGCTATGTCGAAACCGTCTACGGCGAAGTACCGGACTGGGTGCCGCTGGAAGAGAACGGCGTCAAGTTCGAAGCCCCGGTGCGTGAAGGCCAGAAGACCGGCTGGTTCTACGACCACCGCATGAACCGTGCACGCCTGGCCCCCTATGTAAAAGGCAAGCGTGTACTCGACCTGTTCAGCTACATCGGTGGCTGGGGCGTGCAAGCGGGTGCCTTCGGCGCCAGCGAAGTGTTCTGTGTGGATGCTTCGGGCTTTGCCCTGGATGGCGTGGAGCGCAACGCGGCACTCAACGGCATCAGCGAGAAACTGACCTGCATCGAAGGCGACGTGTTCGAGGCCCTGCGCGAACTGAAGGCCGCCGAAGAGCGCTTCGACGTGATCATTGCCGACCCACCCGCCTTCATCAAGCGCAAGAAAGACCTGAAAAACGGTGAAGCGGCCTACCGCCGCCTCAACGAACAGGCCATGCGCATGCTGAGCAAGGACGGCATCCTGGTCAGCGCCTCGTGCTCGATGCACCTGCCCGAGGACGACCTGCACAACATCCTGTTGACCAGCGCCCGTCACCTGGACCGCAACATGCAGCTGCTCGAGCGCGGCGGCCAAGGCCCGGACCACCCGGTGCACCCGGCCATTGCCGAGACCCGCTACATCAAGAGCATCACCTGCCGGTTGCTGCCTAACAGCTGATTGCGATCGACCGGGGGGCCTTACGCCCCCCGGCACGCTTCAAATGTCCAGAACGTGCGTTGCAATCCCGAAGTACACCAGCACCCCCGCGGCATCGGCAATCGATGTGATCAGTGGCCCGCTGGCTGTCGCTGGGTCGAGCCTGAAGCGACTCAGCAGAAATGGCAGGCTCATGCCGATCAGGCTTCCGACCAGCACGATGATCACCATGCTGCTGGCTACGATCAGGGCAATTTGCAGCCCGCCGCGCAATACCCCCAAGGACGCCACGGCAACAGCCATGGTGCAGCCTAGAGCCAAGGCAACCCCGAACTCCCGGCCCAGCATGCGCCACCAGTCACGCATGGCCACTTCGCCCGTCGCCAGGCCTCGTACCATCAGCGTTGCAGACTGGGCGCCAGCGTTTCCGCCGCTGTCCACCAGCAATGGCAGGAAGAATACCAAGGCGATGTGTGCTGCGATGGTTTCCTCGAAAGCGGCGATACCCGCCCCAGAAAACAGATTGCCAAATACCAGCAACACCAGCCATAGCACGCGCTTGCGGTAGAGCAGCCCCAAGGTCGCATCCCGCAGGTTGCCAACGTGATTGGTGATCGAGGCGCCCTTGTGGAAGTCCTCGGTCGCCTCACGACGCATCGCGTCCAAGGCCTCTTGGCTCACAGGCTGCCGGGTATTCTTGTCGTTTTGATAGTGCATGAAGTTGTCCAGGCGCCCAACCAGGCGCCCACAGACCTCAGCCTTTAAGACTCAAGCCTTCGACAGCCCTGGCGACGGCGCGCTCAGTGCCAGATAGCAGGTTCGTATGGAACCGGTAACTGGGAAGGTCCATTGAGGGGTATCTCGTGAAGCCGCACATGCGGCGGCCGGATAATAGTTATTCATGGTGGCCAGGTCAGCCCCTTGGGTCATGTTTAGGAAGCGTCCTACAAACGCCGGCCGTTAGGCCAAAATCACCGCCTGCACACATCTTCATTCCCTCGCCGCGCCAGCGGTGTAGAATCGGCCTATTCATCGCCAGTCATCCCCGGCGGGTTTATGAGCTCTGGCCAAGCACGCGGCGATCCCGCGCGGTCTTCGGCCTCATCCGTGCCAGTGGCAACCGGCCTGCGGCGCAAAGGACAAGAGAAGCTCACTCCCCTTTTTGTGACCTGATTAAGCCGCCAGGAGTGTTTCATGCCTGATTATCGTTCCAAGACTTCCACCCAAGGCCGCAACATGGCCGGCGCCCGTGCCCTGTGGCGCGCCACCGGGATGAAGGACGAAGACTTCAAGAAACCGATCATCGCCATCGCCAACTCGTTCACCCAGTTCGTCCCGGGCCACGTGCACCTGAAGGACCTGGGCCAGCTGGTTGCCCGCGAGATCGAACGCGCCGGTGGCGTGGCCAAGGAATTCAACACCATCGCGGTCGATGACGGCATCGCCATGGGCCACGACGGCATGCTGTACTCGCTGCCAAGCCGCGAGATCATTGCCGACGCCGTGGAATACATGGTCAACGCCCACTGCGCCGACGCCATCGTGTGCATTTCCAACTGCGACAAGATCACGCCCGGCATGCTGATGGCCGCCCTGCGCCTGAACATCCCGGTGATCTTCGTTTCCGGCGGCCCGATGGAAGCCGGCAAGACCAAACTGGCCAGCCACGGCCTGGACCTGGTCGATGCCATGGTCATCGCCGCCGACTCCACGGCCTCCGACGAGAAAGTCGCCGAATACGAGCGCAGCGCCTGCCCGACCTGCGGTTCGTGCTCCGGCATGTTCACCGCCAACTCGATGAACTGCCTGACCGAAGCACTGGGCCTGGCCCTGCCGGGCAACGGTTCGACCCTGGCCACCCACGCCGACCGCGAGCAGCTGTTCCTCACCGCCGGCCGCACCATCGTCGAGCTGTGCAAGCGCTACTACGGCGAGAACGATGAGTCGGTACTGCCGCGCAGCATCGCCAACTTCAAGGCGTTCGAAAACGCCATGATGCTCGACATCGCCATGGGCGGTTCGACCAACACCATCCTGCACCTGCTGGCCGCCGCCCAGGAAGGCGAGGTGGCATTCGACCTGCGCGACATCGACCGCCTGTCGCGCAAAGTGCCGCAGCTGTGCAAAGTGGCGCCGAACATCCAGAAGTACCACATGGAAGACGTGCACCGCGCCGGCGGCATCTTCAGCATCCTCGGTTCGCTGGCCCGTGGCGGCCTGCTGCACACCGACCTGCCGACCGTGCACAGCCGCAGCATGGAAGAAGCCATCGCCAAATGGGACATCACCCAGACCGATGACGAAGCCGTGCACACCTTCTTCAAGGCCGGTCCTGCCGGGATCCCGACCCAGACCGCGTTCAGCCAGTCGACCCGTTGGGAAACCCTGGATGACGACCGCGAAAACGGCTGCATCCGCAGCTTCGAGCACGCTTATTCGCAAGAAGGCGGCCTGGCCGTGCTGTACGGCAACATCGCCCTCGACGGTTGCGTGGTGAAAACCGCGGGTGTCGACGAGTCGATCCACGTGTTCGAAGGCACCGCGAAAATCTTCGAAAGCCAGGACAGCGCCGTACGCGGCATCCTCGCTGACGAAGTGAAGGCCGGCGACATCGTGATCATCCGTTACGAAGGCCCGAAAGGCGGCCCGGGCATGCAGGAAATGCTGTACCCGACCTCGTACCTGAAGTCCAAAGGCCTGGGCAAGGCTTGCGCCCTGCTCACCGACGGCCGCTTCTCGGGTGGCACTTCGGGCCTGTCGATCGGCCACGCCTCGCCAGAAGCTGCTGCGGGTGGCGCCATCGGCCTGGTGCGTGACGGCGACAAGGTGCTGATCGACATCCCTAACCGTTCGATCAACCTGCTGGTCAGCGACGAAGAGCTGGCCGAACGCCGCGTCGAACAGGACAAGAAGGGCTGGAAGCCTGCCGAAGTACGCCCACGCAAGGTGACCACTGCGCTGAAGGCCTATGCCCTGCTGGCGACCAGTGCCGACAAGGGTGCCGTGCGCAACAAGGCTATGTTGGAAGGCCTGTAAGAAGCGTCTGAAAACACCAACCGGCGCCCCGTGCGCCGGTTTTTTTGCTTTTCCGCTCCCATACTGCCTAAAAGCAGCCTTAGGGGGCAATGGCAGCCATGACTTGGAAAAGCCTGCTGTACAGCGTGACCATAGGGTACGTATGCCTGGTACCCACCTCTACCCAAGGTCAGGAGCGCGCAATGACCGGAGCCATCAGTTTCAGGGGCTCGGTACATGTACCTGGTTGTCGCCATGCCTGGGACGCCGAACAAGGGCGTTTGGTGCTTACTGATTGCCCCAGCGCCATCCCCCCATCAGACGCACCTCCTGCCCACTTGCAAGCCAAGAACATTTTCTCTGGCGAGTATGCCACGGTCATTCATCAAGAGACCCAGGCCGGTCACACGTTCGCCATCCACGACCGCTACGGCAAACGTGTTTCCAGCGGCAGTTATCGAATCACGGTACACGTACCATGAGCCTACTGAATCTGCTCCGGCGTCACGATCACCCAGTTCTTGTCCGCCGTCACCGGCAACCCTTCCTTGGCCTGAGCGGCGGCATTTCTGGCAATCATGCCATTGAGCTGGTCCATGTATTTGGCCTTGCGGTTTATCCACAGGTGGATGCCGCCCTTGCCCACATCCACCCCATGAAACTGCATGTAGCCATCACTGGTTGGCGTGTCGCCGCCCACCAGCACCGGCTTCTTCCATTCATCGATATAGGTGAGGATCGCCGCCTGCTTACCCGCCATCCAGGTGGCCGGGGTCCACAGGTACGGGGTCAGTTCCAGCCCTTCGTTGGCCTTGGCGTCATAGTGCCCGGCGCTGATCTGCTTGCGTGCCGTGGTCAGCTGGCCATTGGCGCGGTCCTTGAGCAGCAGGCTCACGCCAATCACGTTTTGCGGCTTCACGTTGTAGCCGTACTTGGGGTCTGACGCGACCATGCGCACCAGCTCTTCCGAAGCCGCCGAGATCACGTACACCTCGATGCCGTTCTCCATCAGCTTGTTGTAAAGCTCGGCCTGGCCCTTGAAGACCTTGGGTGGCTGTACCTCAATAGTCTTGACTTGGTCGCCTTCGTAGTAGGTGCTGGGGATCGGCTTGGTAGAAGCCATCAGCTCATCCACCTGCACCTTCAGCTCCTTCAGGGTAAAGCCCGAGAACACCTGGGCCACCCACGGATAGCAGACCATGTCGTCAACTTCGCACAACCGGTAGTAGTAGCTGAACAGGCTTTCCTTGTGCTCGGCGGTGTCCTTGAACGGCATCAGCTTCAACGACGGGTCGAGCTTGTCGCGGCTCAGCAGGCCCTTGTTCTCCATGAATGGCAGCAGGGCCTCTTCAAGGTCATAGCGGTAACTGGTGTTGTCCATGTCGAACACCGCGTAATTACCTTTGTTGGCATTCGCGGCAATCATGCCGTCGAGCTGCTTGGCTGCTTCTGCAGGCCAATGCTTGAGCTCGGTGGCGAAGGTTTCGATACTGAACAGCAGGGACAGGCCGAGGGCCACGGCTTTAGGGGCGCGCTTCATTTACGAATCTCCTGAAATGACCCGGAAACGCTAGTGCAACATTCCCCGCCAACGGCCCTCGATAACGACCTCCATGCAGCTGCAAACGCCGTGTTCATTGCAACCTGCGACACGCCGTTATTCCATGAACGACTATACACATTCCATTTGGATATAAATTCGTTTGTTTTCAGCCTGTTAGCATTTCCGTTCGCAATCGCTCACAGAGGCGATGCTTCCTTTGCTTTTTTCCGCTGGAGCTTCAATGAACCTGCCGCTGTCTCTTAACCTGCTGGCGTTCCTGGCCCTGTTGCTGGGCCTGGCACAAACCCGCCGAACCGACTGGAGCCTGGCCAAGAAGGTGCTGCTGGGCCTGGTGCTGGGTGTGCTCTTCGGCCTTGCCCTGCACACGGTCTACGGCGCTGGCCACCCGGCGCTCAAGGCCACCATCGCCTGGCTCGACCTGGTCGGCAACGGCTATGTCGGCCTGTTGCAGATGATCGTCATGCCGCTGATCTTCGCCTCGATCCTCAGCGCCGTGGCACGCCTGCACAATGCCTCTTCGCTGGGCCGCATCAGCGTGCTGAGCATCGGCACCCTGCTGCTGACCACCGCCATTGCCGCGCTGATCGGCATCGTGCTGACCAACCTGTTCGGCCTCAGCGCCGAAGGCCTGGTGGCCGGCGCCCAGGAAAGCGCGCGTATGCAGGTTATCCACAGCGACTATGCCGGCAAGGTCGCCGACCTCAACATCCCGCAGCTGCTGCTGTCGTTCATCCCCAGCAACCCGGTGGGTGACCTGGCGCGTGCCAAGCCGACTTCGATCATCAGCGTGGTGATCTTTGCCGTGTTCATCGGCCTGGCGGCCTTGCAGCTGATCAAGGACGATGCCGAGAAAGGCGAACGTGCCCTGTCGGCCATCGACACCCTGCAAGCCTGGGTGATGCGCCTGGTGCGCGTGGTGATGAAACTGACCCCGTATGGCGTGCTGGCGTTGATGACCAAGGTCGTGGCCAGCTCGAACATGGAAGACATCCTCAAGCTGGGTAGCTTCGTGGTGGTGTCGTACCTGGGCCTGGCGCTGATGTTCGTGGTGCACGGCATCATCCTCGCCGCCACTGGCGTGAGCCCGCTGCGCTTCTTCCGCAAGGTGTGGCCGGTGCTGACCTTCGCCTTCACCAGCCGCTCCAGCGCTGCCAGCATTCCGCTGAACATCGAGGCGCAAACCCGTCGCCTGGGCGTGCCGCAATCCATCGCCAGCTTCAGCGCCTCGTTCGGCACCACCATTGGCCAGAACGGTTGCGCCGGCCTCTACCCCGCCATGCTGGCGGTGATGGTGGCGCCGGCGGTAGGCATCGATACCTTCGACCCGCTGTGGATCGCCACCCTGGTGGCCATCGTCACCCTGAGTTCGGCAGGCGTTGCCGGCGTGGGCGGCGGGGCCACCTTTGCTGCATTGATCGTGCTGCCGGCCATGGGCTTGCCGGTGGAGCTGGTGGCGTTGCTGATTTCGGTAGAGCCGCTGATCGACATGGGCCGCACGGCGTTGAACGTGAACGGTTCGATGACGGCGGGCGTGGTCACCAGCCAACTGCTGAAAGAGACCGACAAGTCTGTGCTGGCGGGCGATGAGCATGCCGAGTTGAGCCATACCTGACGGATCACCCGGGGCTGCCATACAGCCCCAATATCCCGTAACGCAATGGCATGGGAAGCGGGCAACAGGCGGCTGGCAGCATCGCTATACTGCTAGCTCGCCTTAGCGAACACTCCAAGGGAAAGGCAACACCATGCCCCAGTACGACATGACCCAGGCCGAAGCCGAAAAGCTCCGCATTGAGGTGGCCAAGATCCGCGTCGAAGTCGACAAACTGATGGCCGAGACACGCAAGCTGAATGCCGAGGCCGTCAAGATGACCCGCGAAACCTTCTGGTACCCGGTTGCCATCGCCGTCGGTTTCGTCACCACCGTGGCGACTGTCACCGCACTGATCATCAAGCTGCTCACCTGAGCATCACCGCTCACCTTGCGCTGCTTGCCGGCGATGGGCTGCACAGCAGCCCCGGTAATATCAAACCTTGTCCCAGACCTCGAAGTGATAGGCAGGTTTACCTTCTTCAGCCTGCGCCTCACTCGACGCCAGCTTCCACTGCCCCTCATCAAACGCAGGGAACCAGGCATCCCCTTCCGGCGCCATTTCCACCCGCGTCAGGTACATGCGGCTGACCAGCCCTTTCTCCAGCGCCTGCCCATACAGCTGCGCCCCGCCAATCAGCATCAGCTCATCAACGCCTTGCTCGCGCGCCCACTGTTCAGCCCGCACCAGCGCCTCCTCCAGCGACGCGAACACCTCGGCGCCTGCCAGCTCAAGCCCCGGCTGGCGGCTGACGACGATGTTCAACCGCCCGGGCAGTGGCCGCCCCAGCGAGTCCCAGGTCTTGCGCCCCATGACGATCGGCTTGCCCAGGGTGGTGGCCTTGAAGTATTTGAAATCCCCTGGCAAATGCCAGGGCATGGAGTTGTCGATGCCGATCACGCGGTTTTCAGCGTATGCCGCGATCAGGCTGAGGGGGAGTGATGTATTCATGCCGGCGAGGATAGCACCGGGCGTGTGGGTTATGCTTCTGCCCTGACCTGTGCAATGGAAGACCTTGTGACTGCACCCACTTCACTGGACAAGCGCTGGCTCACCGAAGCGGTACGCCTGCGTGAAGAACATGCCGGCCCTCTGGAAGACCAGGAGGCCAACCGCCGCGCCCGCCAACTGGGCGGCGACCTGGCGGCCCGTATCGAAACCCGTGCGCTGTGCCTGGCCGAACGCGACGGCATGACTGTCGCCTTGCACCACTGGAAACAGGGTGCGCGCCTGGCGCTGCTGCCCTTGTTGCTGCTGGCCGTGCTCAGCGGCGCAGGCATGGCGCTGGCCGCCCTGGGCGATGGGCAACGGCCGGTCAACGTATTCTGGGCCTTGGGCAGCCTGCTCGGGCTGAACCTGCTGATGCTGCTGGGCTGGGCCGTCGGCTTTGCCATCAGTGGAAACCACGGCACGGGGCTGGGCCGCCTGTGGTTATGGCTTAGCGAACGCTTTGCCCGCGATGCCAAGGCCGCGCACTTGGCACCTGCGCTGCTGGTGCTGCTGCAACGCCAGCGCCTCAACCGCTGGTTGCTCGGCCTGCTGGTACACGGCCTGTGGCTGCTGGCGATGCTCACCGCCCTGGGCATGCTCCTGGCCTTGCTGGCTACCCGGCGTTATGGCTTTGTCTGGGAAACCACGCTGCTTGCCGCCGACCCGTTCATCCACCTGACCCAAGCCCTGGGCGCCCTGCCCTCGCTGCTGGGCTTTGCCATACCCGACGAGGCCATGATCCGCGCCAGCGGCGACACCTTGCCCGCGCTGGATCTGGCCCGCCAGGCCTGGGCCAGCTGGCTACTCGGCGTAGTGCTGGTGTATGGCCTGCTGCCGCGCTTGCTGCTGGCCGCGTTGTGCCTGTGGCGCTGGCGCCAGGGCCGCGAGCGCCTGACGCTGGACCTCAGCCTGCCCGGCTACGCGCACCTGCGAGATGCGCTGATGCCCCGCAGCGAGCGCATCGGCGTGCAGGACGCAGCCCCCGAGGCTTTGCCACAGTTTGCTGCCGGCCAGCTGGAAAGCGGCAGCAGCGGTGCCCTGCTGGTCGGCCTGGAACTGGACGACCAGCGCCCCTGGCCGCCCGCCCTGCCCAAAAACGTGACCGATGCCGGTGTGCTCGACAGCCGTGAATCGCGCAACCGCCTGCTTGAACAACTTAGCCGCTTCCCGCCTGCTCGCCTGGCCATCGCCTGCGACCCACGGCGCTCACCCGACCGCGGCAGCCTGGCGCTACTCGCCGAACTGGCGCGCAATGCCGGTGCGACCCGAATCTGGCTATTACAGGCCGCGCCTGGTCAGGCTCTCGATGCCCAGCGCCTGGGTGACTGGCACGAAGCCCTCGACCGCCTTGGCCTGGCACACGCCGACACCTCGCCCTTGACCTGGCTGGAGCATGGCCATGACTGAGCCGCTGAAACTGGCCGTGGTCGGCCACACCAACGTCGGCAAGACCTCGCTGCTGCGTACCCTCACCCGTGACGTCGGCTTTGGCGAAGTCTCCCACCGCCCCAGCACCACCCGCCATGTGGAAGGTGCGCGCCTGTCGGTGGACGGCGAACCCTTGCTGGAGCTGTACGACACACCGGGCCTGGAAGATGCCATCGCCTTGCTCGACTACCTCGAACGCCTGGAGCGCCCGGGCGAGCGCCTGGACGGCCCGGCCCGCCTGGAGCGCTTCCTGCAGGGCAGCGAGGCACGCCAGCGTTTCGAGCAGGAGGCCAAGGTGCTACGCCAGCTGCTGGCCAGCAATGCCGGCCTGTACGTGATCGATGCGCGTGAGCCGGTGTTGGCCAAATACCGCGACGAGTTGGAAGTGCTGGCCAGCTGCGGCAAGCCGTTGCTGCCAGTGCTCAACTTCGTCGCCAGCCACCAGCACCGCGAGCCGCAATGGCGTGAAGCCCTTGCCCGGCTTGGGCTTCACGCGTTGGTGCGGTTCGACAGCGTGGCCCCGCCTGAGGATGGCGAGCGGCGTTTGTACGAGAGCCTGGCCCTGTTGCTGGAAGACGCTCGCCCTGCCCTGCAGCGGCTGATCGACGACCAGCAGGCGCAGCGCCTGGCGCGCCAGCACAGCGGCAAGCGCCTGATCGCCGAGCTGCTGCTGGACTGCGCCGCCTGCCGGCGCAGCGTCGAGGCAGAACCGGCTGCCGAGGCCAGGGCCATCGAAGCATTGCGCCAGGACGTGCGCCAGCGGGAACAGCGCTGCGTCGAGGCGTTGCTCAAGCTGTATGCCTTCCGCCGCGAAGATGCCCATGCCAGCGACCTGCCTTTGCTGGATGGCCGCTGGGGTGACGACCTGTTCAACCCCGAAACCCTGAAGCTGCTGGGCGTGCGCCTGGGCAGTGGTGTGGCGGCCGGGGCGGCCGCCGGTGCCGGGGTTGATTTGCTGGTTGGCGGCCTTACCCTCGGTGCAGCGGCCTTGGCAGGTGCAATTGCCGGTGGCGCGCTGCAGACCGCGCGCAACTATGGGTCGCGGTTGATGGGCAAGCTTAAGGGCAAGCGCGAGCTGACCGTGGACGACACGGTATTGCGCTTGCTGGCCTTGCGTCAGCAGCAGCTGATGATTGCGCTGGACAACCGTGGGCATGCGGCGCAGGACAGCATTCGGCTGGGAGAGCTGGATGAGAAGACGTGGCGTGAAGGCAAGTTGCCAGAGGCGCTGGTCAAGGCGCGGGCACATCCGCAGTGGTCCACCCTTAATCCAGGGGCGAAGCTGAATCAGGCTGAACGGCAGGAACAGCTAGAGGCGTTGGTTTCTAAGTTTTGAGTAAACAGGTCTGGCCTCTTCGCGGGTAAACCCGCTCCCACAGGGATAGCGCAAAGCCCAGTTCCTGCGCAGTACTTGTGGGAGCGGGTTTACCCGCGAAGAGGCCAGACCTGCAAAGTGAAGTGCTACTGCTGGGCCACCTTCTCCGACTTACCGTCATAGCGCTTGCGCCATTCAGCCAGAATCTGGTCGCGATTCTTCGAGGCCCAGGCAAAGTCGTTCTTGATCAGGCGCTGCTCATAGTCCGCAGGCAACTCGGTCTGCGGTTTGGCAATGCCCGGCGCCGCCAGCACCGCGAAGTTCTCCTTGTACAGCTCCATGGCTGCGGGGCTTGCCGAAAAATCGGCCAGACGCTTGGCCGCATTCGCCTTGGGCGAGCCCTTGATCACCGCAGTCGCCTCGATCTCCCAACCCAGGCCTTCCTTCGGCAGCACGATGTCCAGCGGCGCGCCCTGGCGCTTGAGCTGCACGGCCGGGTATTCGAACGAGATACCGATCGGGAACTCGCCCGCTGCCGCCAGCTTGCATGGCTTGGAGCCAGAGTGAACGTACTGCCCGATGTTCTGGTGCAGCGCGTCCATGTAGGCCCAGCCCTGTGGCTCACCGAAGGTCTGCAACCAGGCGCTCACGTCGAGGAAGCCGGTGCCGGACGAGGCCGGGTTGGGCATGACGATCTTGCCCTTGTACTCCGGCTTGGTCAGGTCCTGCCAGCTCACCGGTTTGCTCAGGCCCTGCTTCTCGGCCTCGACGGTATTGAAGCAGATGGTCGCGGCCCACACGTCCATGCCCACCCAGGCCGGTGGGTTGGCGGCATCGCGGTAGTTGGCTGCGATCTTGCCCAGGTCTTTTGGCGCGTAGGCTTCAAGCATGCCGTTCTGGTCGAGAACGGCCAGGCTGGACGCCGCCAGGCCCCACACGGCGTCAGCTTGCGGGCGGTCTTTCTCGGCCAGCAGCTTGGCGGTGATGATGCCGGTGGAGTCGCGTACCCACTTGATCTCGATGTCCGGGTTGGCCTTTTCGAAGGCCTGCTTGTAGCTCTTCAGTTGTTCTGCTTCCAGGGCGGTGTAGACCGTCAACTGGGTACCGGCGGCCGAAGCCTGTAGGCTGAACACGGCAGAAACGGCAGCGGCAAGTGCAAGGTGCTTGTACATGGGTAGGTTCCTTACAGGTCAGACGGTCGCGGCGCGTTGGCGCCAGGCTTGGGAGCGGCGCAGCAGGCCGCGTGAGGCTGCGGCCAGCAGCAGTGAAGCGCCGGCACTGGTCAGCAAAATCAGGGTGGACATGGCAGCAGCACCGCCCACGTTACCGGCGTCGTCCATGTTCAGCACGGCGACGGCAGCCAGAATGGTGTCGGGGCTGTACAGGAAGATCGCCGCCGACACGGTGGTCATGGCCGACACGAACAGGTAGCGGATGATGTCCAGCAGTGCCGGCAGGCAAATCGGCACGGTCACCCGCACGAAGTGCTTGTACAGCGGTGCCTTCAGCGACAGCGCGGCGGCCTCGAACTCGCCGTCGAGCTGCCGCAGTGCCGTGGTTGCGGTCATCTGCGCGGTGGTCAGGTAGTGCGCAATGGTGCACACCACCAGCAGCCCCATGCCGCCATACAGCACATGCAGCGGGTTGCCGTTCAGGTTGAAGAAGAAGACGTAGCCCAGACCCAGCACCAGGCCAGGTACAGCCATGGGGATGAAACTGAGCAGGCGCAGCATCTGGTTGAGCAGGCGCTGACCTTGGGTTTTCTCCATCAGGTAAGCACCGGTGAAGATCACGATGCTGCCGATCAGCGCGGTGCCAATGGCCATGGTCACGCTGTTGCGATAAGCCAGCCAGCCGCCACCTGCGGTATCTTCGAACATGTAATGGCGCAGCGACAACGACAGGTTGTACGGCCAGAAGGTGACCAGCGAGGAATACACCGCCATGCCGATCACCAGCAGCAACGCCGCGCACACCAGCAGCACGATGGCCAGGAAGCAGGCATCTCGGCTGCGCGATGGCTTGGGCTCGAACACCTGGGCACGACCGCTCATGGCTTCGCCCTGGCGCCGACGCAGCCAGGCATCGACCGTGAAGCTGAACAGCGCCGGGAGCAGCAGGACCATGCCAATCAACGCGCCACGGCCGAACTGTTGCTGGCCCACCACCGCCTTGTAGGCCTCCAGCGCCAGTACCTGATAGTCACCACCGACCACGACCGGAACACCGAAGTCGGTGATGGTCAGGGTGAACACCAGGCAGAACGCCGCGAATACCGCTTGCCGCGTGGCTGGCCAGGTGATGCTGGTAAATGCCCGGCACGGGCCGGCCCCCATGCTGGAGGCCGCATCGAACAACCGGGCATCGGCCAACGACAGCGCCGACAGCAGGATCATCAGCGCATGCGGGAAGGTGTAGATCGCCTCGCCCAGCACGATGCCCCAGAAGCCATAGATGTTGTCGCTGAGCAACCCGCGCAGCAGCCCCTGGTTACCAAACAGGTAGACCAGCGCGATGGCCGGCAGCATCGACGGCGCCAGCAGCGGCAGCAGGGAAATCCCCCGCCACACGCCCTTGGCCGGAATCCGCGTGCGTTGCAGCGCATAGGCGAACAGGTACGCCAGCGGCACCACGATGGCCGCCACGGTGAACGCCACCGACAGGCTGTTGCCCAGCAACCAGTGGAAATTGTCGCTGGCGAACAGTTCGTGGGCTGCCAGCAGGCCGCCACCCTGGTCCGCGTCAGCGCTGAAGCCACGCCAGAAGATCGCCAGCAGTGGCATCAGCACAGCCAGCACCAGAAGGATCAGCAGCAGGCTCTTGCCGCCGACCACGAACAACCGGTCACCCAGGGCGACGCCAGCACGTGGCGCGGCGTTGGCCTGGCTCAGCGGCAGGGACATTGGCGCGGCCATCTCAGGCAAACACCTGCAGCCTCTGCGGCGGCAGGGCCACCCAGATGTCCTGCGAGCCCAGGCGCGGTATGGCCTCGGGGGCCAGTTCAGCCAGCAGGGCATGGCCAGGCAGGGCTTTGAGTTCGAAGCTCATGCGGCAGCGGTTACCCAGGAACGTAATCTCGCGGACCATGGCCGGGAACAGGTTTTCCTCGTGCACCACCGGGTTGACCGTGATTGCCTCCGGGCGGCAGAACAACCGGCCGCTGCTGGCCTGTGCCGAACCCGGCGCCAGACGCATGCTCATGACGCCGACCTGGGCATGGCTGTCATCGTTGCGCTGGAACGGCAGCCAGTTGCCCTGGCCAACGAACTCGGCGACGAACGGTGTGGCCGGCTGGTCGTAGATTTCCTGTGGGGTGGCGTACTGCTCAACCTGGCCGTTGTTCATCACCGCAATACGGTCAGCCATCAGCATGGCCTCGTCCTGATTGTGGGTGACCATCAAGGTGGTAATGCCCAGTTGGCGTTGCAGCTGACGCAGTTCGGTGCACAAGTGCTCGCGCACCCGTGCGTCCAGCGCCGACATGGGCTCATCGAGCAGCAACAGCGAGGGGGACGGTGCCAGCGCACGGGCCAGGGCCACGCGTTGCTGCTGGCCACCGGAAAGCTGGCCGGGGTACTTCTTCTCGCTGCCAGAAAGGCCCACCAGTTCAAGCATTTCAGCCACCCGCTGACGGGCCTGCTCGCGGCCACTGCCAGTCAGGCCGTAGGCAATGTTGGCCTCGACGGTGAGGTTGGGGAACAGCGCATAGGACTGGAACAGGATGCCGTAATCACGGGCCTGGGGCGGCAGTTCGGAGATATCGCGCTCGCCGATGTACAGCGTGCCGCGGTCCTGGCGCTCCAGGCCGGCGATGCAGCGCAGCAGCGTGGTCTTGCCACAGCCGGACGGGCCGAGCAGGCACACCAGCTCGCCGGCGGCGATGTCCAGCGAGACATCGTTGAGCGCCGTAAAGGCACCGAAGCGCTTGTGGATGTTGCGCACTTTCATTTGTGCGCCGGGGGTGGCGTGGTTCATGGCAGGGCCTCATCGAAGAGATGGGGGCCATGCTAGGCAGGCTGTGCGAAGGTTCTGTGGCTTTAAGGCAAAAGCAAGTGATAGTGGTATTGGCAGATTTTGTATTGGCCCTCAAAGGCCTCTTCGCGGGTAAACCCGCGAAGAAGCCCACACCGATCTAGAAATGCGAACCAGCCACTTCCTGCGCCACGCCCAGGAATGCAGCTGGCAACCGGGCCTGGCGCCGCTCCTTCAGGCAATACAAATACTCATGCATCACCGGCGCATCCTCCAGCGCCAGCACCCGTAATTCAGGGTTATGCGGCACCTCATGCCGGGCAATCACGCTGATACCGATATTGCGCAGCACCGCCTCGCGGATCGACTCACGGCTGCCGATTTCCAGCAAAGCCCCGGCCTTCACCCCGGCCTCCTGCAGCATCTGCTCGGTCAGCTTGCGCGTGGTCGAGCCCTTCTCGCGCATCAGCAGGCAATGCCCGGCCAAGACGTCGATGGACACCGCCTGGCGGTGGGCCAACGGGTGGTTGCGGTGCACCGCCACAACCAATGGATCCGTGCCCAGGACCCGCCGCACCAACCGGGCATCCTCCACGAGCTGCGACGAAGCGGCGATGTCCACCCGGTAGTCTTCAAGCATTTCCAGCACTTGCTGCGAGTTGCCGATCTCCACCGCCACTTCCACCTGCGGAAGCCGTTCGCGGTAGATCTTCACCAGGTCGAGGATGTAGTAAGGCGCCGTGGCGGCAATGCGCAGGGTGCCTTGGGCCTGGCCGCTGTTGCGCAGTTCGAACTCGATGTCCGCCTCTTGCTGCAACAGCGCCTTGACCATCGGCAGCAGGCGCACGCCCTCTTCACTCAACACCAGGCGCCGCCCGCCACGGTAGAACAGCTCGACCGCGTACTGGCTTTCCAGGTTGCGGATCTGCGTGGTCACCGTGGGCTGGCTGAGCCCGAGCTTCTTCGCCGCCAGGGTGATGCTGCCCAGGCGGGCCACCATGTAGAAGGCTTTCAGCTCCGAACTCAGCATGCACGTCCTCTATTTGCGCAGCAGGCGCAAGCCGTTGAACACCACCAGCAGGCTCACGCCCATGTCAGCGAACACCGCCATCCACATGGTGGCCATGCCAGCGAAGGTGATCGCCAGGAATATTGCCTTGATGCCCAACGCCAGAACGATGTTCTGCATGAGGATCGCCGCACTTTGGCGCGACAGCCTGACGAAGGCCGGGATTTTGCGCAAGTCGTCGTCCATCAACGCTACATCGGCAGTCTCGATGGCGGTGTCGGTGCCAGCCGCCGCCATTGCAAAGCCGATTTCGGCACGGGCCAGGGCCGGGGCGTCGTTGATGCCGTCACCCACCATACCCACCCGATGGCCTTGGGCGTAAAGGGCTTCGATGGTTTTCAGCTTGTCGGCCGGCAGCAGGTTACCCTCGGCGCGGTCGATACCCACCACGCCGGCGATGGCCTGCGCGGTATGCGGATTGTCGCCGGTCAGCATGACAGTCTTGATACCCAGCTCATGCAGTTCGGCGATGGCCTGGCGGCTGCTGTCCTTGACCGTATCGGCCACCGCGAACAGCGCCAGCGGGCCAGAGCGGTCGAGCAGTAAAACCACTGTTTTGCCCTGGCGCTCCAGCGCATCCAGCTGGGCTTCCAGCGCGGGCGAGCACAGCCCCAGTTCTTCGACCAGGCGGTGATTGCCCAAGTGGTAAACCTCACCGGCAATGGTGCCACGCACGCCGCGACCGGCTAGGGCAGCGAAGTCATCCACTTCGCTCAAAGCCAGGCCTTGCGCCTTGCCGAACTGGGCAATGGCGCGGGACACCGGGTGATCCGAGCGCTCACCCAGGCTGGCGGCCAGGGCTTGTGCGCGGCCTCCGAACAGCGGCTCCAGCACCTTGGCGTCGGTCTGCACAGGCTTGCCGTGGGTAATGGTGCCGGTCTTGTCCAGAGCCAGGAAGTCCAGGTGGCGACCGCCCTCCAGGTAAACACCGCCCTTGATCAGGATGCCTTTGCGCGCCGCAGCGGCCAGGCCGCTGACGATGGTCACTGGGGTCGAGATCACCAGGGCGCACGGGCACGCGACCACCAGCAGCACCAAGGCGCGGTAGATCCAGTCGAACCACGCACCGGCCATGAACAGCGGCGGAATCACCGCCACGGCCAGGGCGATGGCGAATACCACCGGGGTGTAGATGCGCGAGAACCGGTCGACGAAGCGCTGGGTCGGCGCCCGCGCGCCTTGCGCTTCCTCCACGGCCTTGATGATTCGCGCCAGGGTCGATTGCCCGGCGGCGGCAGTAACGCGAAACTCCAGCGCCCCCGCCTGGTTGATGGTACCGGCGAACAGCTTGTCGCCCACCGCTTTCTCTACAGGCAGGCTTTCGCCGGTGATCGGCGCCTGATCGACGCTGGATTGGCCGCTGGTCACTTCACCATCCAGGCCAATGCGCTCACCAGGGCGTACCCGCACCAAGGCGCCGAGGGCCACTTCACGCACCTCTACCTCGCGCCACTGGCCGTCGGCCTGCTGCACCGTGGCCATGTCCGGGGTCAGCTGCATCAGCCCGCCGATGGCATTGCGTGCGCGGTCCAGCGAGCGCGCTTCGATCAGCTCGGCGACGGTGAACAGCACCATCACCATGGCCGCTTCCGGCCACTGGCCGATCAGCACGGCGCCGGTCACGGCGATGCTCATCAGCGCATTGATGTTGAGGTTGCGGTTCTTCAGGGCGATCCAGCCCTTTTTATAGGTACCCAAGCCGCAGCCAGCAATGGCCGCCAGCGCCAATGCCGCCACCACCCATTCAGGCGCCAACGCACCAAAGTGCACGACTTCGGCGGCGATCGCGGCAATGCCCGACAAGGCCAGCGGCCACCAGCGGGTCTTGGCCGGTTGCGGTGCAGCGGCTGTGCCGTCATCTTCGGCACCAAGCGGCTCGGCCTTCATCCCCAGGCTGTCGATGGCCCGTTCGATATCGCCGGTGCCGCTCAAGGTATGGCGCACGCCAAGCACGCGGTTGATCAGGTTGAATTCCAGTTGCTCGATCCCGGCCAGCTTGCCCAGCTTGTCCTGGATCAGGGTCTGCTCGGTGGGGCAGTCCATGGCCTCGATACGGAAACGACTGAGCTGCGCCTGAGCACTGGCCGTTTCGGTCAGTTGCACCCGAGACGGCGCGGCTTTGGAAGCGCAGCAGCTGTGCCCGTGGGCGGCATGGCCATGGTCGTCATCGCCATGGGCGTGATCGTGCGGGTGCTTGTGTTCGTGGCTGACAGGCTGGTTCATGGGGTCATCCTTAAATTGAGCCTGTTGCCAAGTGAACACCCTGTAGCCACTATAGGGTCAAGCCATTTGCTGGAGATTTCGTGATGAAGATCGGAGAACTGGCCAAAGCCACAGACTGCGCGGTGGAAACCATCCGCTACTACGAGCGTGAAAACCTTTTGCCCGAGCCTGCGCGCACCGAAGGCAACTACCGGCTGTATACCCAGGCCCACGTCGAGCGGCTGACCTTCATCCGCAACTGCCGCACCCTGGACATGACCCTGGACGAAATCCGCAGCCTGTTGCGGCTGCGCGACAGCCCGGATGACTCATGCGGCAGCGTCAATGCGCTGATCGACGAGCATATCGAGCATGTGCAGGCGCGGATCGATGGCTTGGTGGCGTTGCAGGAGCAGCTGGTGGAGCTGCGGCGGCGCTGCAATGCGCAGGGGAGTGAGTGCGCGATCTTGCAGCAACTGGAGACGAACGGGGCGGTATCGGTGCCGGAAACCGAGCATTCGCATGTAGGGCGAAGCCACGGGCATTGACCTGAAAGCATTCGCGGGCAAGACCGCTCCCACAGGTACAGCGCAGCCTTCAACTGCGGCGCGGTCCCTGTGGGAGCGGTCTTGCCCGCGAAGAGGCCAGTTCAGGCAGTAAAGATCTTTCAGACCGCCATCGGCGCCGTCATCGGCGCATGGTGCTCATACCCGTCAAGCCAGAAATCACTCGGCTCGATCTTTTCCAGCCACTCCGGCTCATACTTGCCGGTCTCGGCAAACGCCGGCACGCGATCACTGATCACCAGCTTCGGCGCCTCCAGCGGCTCGCGCTTGAGTTGCTCGTTCAGCATGTCCAGGTGGTTTTCATACACATGGGCATCGCCGATGAAGTAGGTGAACCAGCGCGGGGTATACCCGGTCAGGCGGCCGAACAGCGACAGCAGCGCCGCGCCTTCGGTGAGGTTGAACGGCGTGCCCAGGCCCAGGTCGTTGGAGCGGATGTAAAGGGTCAGGGAGATTTCCCTGGTCTCTACATTCGGGTGGAACTGGTACAGCAGGTGGCACGGCGGCAGGGCCATTTCGTCCAGCTGCGCGCAGTTCCAGCCGTGGAACAGGATGCGGCGGCTGCCTGGGTCGTTGGCGATGGTGTCCAAGCACTGGCGCACCTGGTCGATGGCCTTGTACAGGATGACGAACGCGACGCCGTCCTCTTCGTCCTGAGCAATGCGACGGAAGCCTGCCTTTTCGGCCATTTCGATGGCCGCCGGGTTGCTCAGCGGGATGCGTTTGTAGCCCGGCCACTGGCGCCATTGCACGCCGTAGATCTCGCCCAGGTCGTCATGGCCCTGGCGGAACGGGTTGGCCAGCCACTGGGCGTTCTCGTTGGCGTTCTGGTCCCACACCTTGCAGCCCAGCTCGCGGAATTCACCGGCGTTCTTCACGCCACGCAGGAAACCGACCATTTCGCCAATCGCCGACTTGAAAGCAAGCTTGCGCGTGGTGATGGCCGGAAAGCCCTTCTGCAGGTCGAAGCGCAGCATCGCGCCCGGCAGGCTGATGGTGCGGATGCCGGTGCGGTTTTCCTGCAGCGTGCCGTTGTCGATAACGTCGCGGACCAGGTCCAGATACTGTTTCATGGCTTACCTGTAGCAAAAACGGCAGGGGGATCGCCCCTGCCGTGGGATTAATCAGGCGGGTTTCGCCGTGGGCTTGCGATTATAAGCCCACCAGATCAGGCCGAGGCCAGCCAGGATCATCGGCACGCACAGAATCTGACCCATGGTCAGCCAGCCCCAGGCAATGTAACCCAGCTGGGCATCCGGTACGCGGACGAATTCGACGATGAAGCGGAAGATGCCGTAGAACAACGCGAACATGCCCGATACCGCCATGGTCGGCCGTGGCTTGCGCGAGAACAGCCAGAGGATGACGAACAGCGCCACACCCTCAAGGGCGAACTGGTAGAGCTGCGACGGGTGGCGCGGCAACTGCGCCGGGTCGCTGAACGGCGGGAAAATCATCGCCCATGGCACGTCGGTAGGCTTGCCCCACAGTTCGGCGTTGATGAAGTTACCGATACGCCCGGCGCCCAGGCCGATCGGCACCAGTGGGGCGACGAAATCCATCAGTTCGAAGAACGACTTGTTGTTGCGCTTGCCAAACCACAAGGCCGCCAGCATTACGCCAATGAAGCCGCCATGGAACGACATGCCGCCCTTCCACACCTCGAAGATCAGCGTCGGGTTGGCCAGGTACTGGTGCAGGTCATAGAACAGCACATAGCCCAATCGCCCGCCGACAATTACCCCCATCGACAGCCAGAACACCAGGTCGGACAGCTTCTCACGCGACCAGGTAGGGTCAAAGCGGTTCAGCCGGCGCGAGGCCAGCAGCCAGGCGCCGCCGATGCCGATCAGGTACATCAGGCCGTACCAGTGGATTTTCAGCGGCCCGAGGGCCACGGCCACGGGGTCTATCTGCGGGTAAGGCAGCATGGAACTTCCTCTCGATTCAAATCAAAAAGCTGAGGCCGACACAGAACAGCAGTGCTGCGAACAGGCGCTTCAACAAACGGGGCGACAGCTTGTGCGCCAGGCGCGCGCCAAAGCGGGCGAAAAACATGCTGGTCACGGCAATGCCGACCAGCGCCGGCAGGTACACGTAGCCCAGGCTATGGGGTGGCAGGTGCTCTTCGTGCCAGCCCAGTAGCATGAAGCTCAAGGCACTGGCCACGGCAATCGGCAGGCCACAGGCCGAGGACGTGGCCACTGCCTGCTGCATGGGCAGGCTGCGCCAAGTCAGGAACGGCACGGTCAGCGAACCGCCGCCAATGCCGAAAATGGCCGAGGCCCAGCCAATCACCCCGCCCGCGCCGATCAACGCGGGCTTGCCGGGGATGCCACGGCTGGCCTTGGGCTTGAGGTCCAGGGCCATCTGCGCGGCGATGACCAGGGCGAACACGCCGATGATCTTCTGCAGCAGCGGGCCCTGGATCAGCGAGGCCGTCTTGGCACCGATGCCGGCGCCAATGAGGATGCCGAGGGTCATCCAGGCGAAGATCGGCCATTGCACGGCACCTTTGCGCTGGTGCTCGAGCACGGCGTTGATCGAGGTAAAGACGATGGTGGCCAGCGACGTGCCGACGGCCAGGTGGGTCAGCACCGAGGCATCGAAGCCCTGCAAGGTGAAGCTGAACACCAGCACCGGCACGATGATGATGCCGCCGCCCACGCCAAACAGCCCGGCCAGCACACCGGCACAGGCGCCCAACAGCAGATAGAGCACGAATTCCATTCGGCTTCCCCAGCAAAACAATCCGGCATGGTAACGGAAGCCGGGCTCAGGGCTCTAGTGAACTCTGTGACAGGATGGATCCGCCCCGCCGCTGTGGGTACAGTGGCATAAAACACAGAGGCCCGACCAATGTGCCTGATCGTATTCGCCTGGCGGCCGGGGCATGCCCTGCCGCTGATCGTCGCGGCCAACCGCGACGAGTTCTATGCCCGCCCCACCCAGGCCTTGGCGGCCTGGGAGGATGCCCTCGGCGTGCATGCCGGCCGCGACCTGGAAGCCGGTGGCACCTGGCTGGGCGTGGGGCCGCAGGGGCGCTTTGCCGCGTTGACCAATATCCGTGACCCGGGTCAGGCGGTGGGGCCGCGCTCACGGGGCGAGCTGGTGGCGGCGTATCTGAAAGGCGACTTGGGGGTCGAGGCTTACCTGGACCAGGTGGCCAGCCGCAATGGGCAGTATTCGGGGTTCAACCTGTTGGTGGGCGATGGGCAGCAGCTGGGTTACCTGCATGCCCGGGATGCCACGCCGCGCCTGCTGGAGGCGGGGGTTTACGGGCTTTCCAATGCCGGGCTGGACACGCCGTGGCCGAAGTTGGTGAAGGCGCGCCGTGGGCTGGAAGGATTGCTGGAAATGCCGGAACCGCACCGGTTGCTGGCGTTGCTGGCAGATAACGAGCCTGCGGCGGATGGTGATCTACCTGAGACAGGCGTTGGGGTAGCGACCGAGAAGTTGCTGTCGAGTGTGTTTATTGCCAGCCAGAATTATGGGACGCGGGCCAGTACGGTGCTGATTGTGGATGATCAGGGACGAAGGCAGCTGGTTGAGCGCAGCTTCGGACCATTTGGTGGGCACTTGGGGGAAGTTGAGGTGTTTGTCTGATTATTTGATGCTGCCTGTGCGGGCCTCTTCGCGGGTTTACCCGCGAAAGGGTCGGAACAGGCAACCTCACATTCAAAGTGTTTTATTGACCCCAGGCCCAATCATCCGCGCCAACCCAAGGTTCTTCAGCGCCAGCTGCAGCGAGCTGTGGATAACCTGCGGGTTGTCATGGCTCAAGGCTTCAGCCAACAGCTCCTTGGCCTTACCCATGTTCACCTGGCGCAGCATCCACTTCACTTTCGGCAGGTTGGTGGCGTTCATCGACAAGCTGTCGAAACCCATGGCCATCAACAGGATCGCCGCCGCCGGGTCACCGGCCATCTCACCGCAGATGCTCACCGGCTTGCCTTCGCCATGGGCGTCGCGCACTACCGTGTTCAACGCTTGCAGCACCGCCGGGTGCAGGTAGTCGTAAAGGTCGGCAACCCGTGGGTTGTTGCGGTCCACCGCCAGCAGGTACTGGGTCAGGTCGTTGGACCCCACCGACAGGAAGTCCACCTGCCGCGCCAGTTCCTTGGTCTGGTACACCGCCGCTGGAATTTCCACCATCACGCCCACCGGCGGCATCGGCACATCGGTGCCTTCGTCACGCACCTCACCCCAGGCGCGGTGGATCAGGTGCAGGGCTTCTTCCAGCTCGTGGATGCCGGAGATCATCGGCAGCAGAATGCGCAGGTTGTTCAGGCCCTCGCTGGCCTTGAGCATGGCGCGGGTCTGCACCAGGAAGATTTCCGGGTGGTCGAGGGTGACGCGGATGCCGCGCCAGCCGAGGAAGGGGTTTTCTTCCTTGATCGGGAAGTACGAGAGTGCCTTGTCACCGCCAATGTCCAGGGTGCGCATGGTCACCGGCAGCGGGTGGAAGGCCGCCAGCTGCTCGCGGTAGATGGCCAGCTGCTCCTTCTCGCTGGGGAAGCGCTGGTTGATCATGAACGGCACTTCGGTACGGTACAAACCAACCCCTTCGGCGCCACGCTGCTGGGCACGGGCCACGTCGGCCAGCAAGCCGGTGTTGACCCACAGCGGCATGCGGTGGCCGTCCGGGGTGACGCAGGGCAGTTCGCGCAGGGCGTCCAGGCCCTGGGCCAGCTGGCGTTCTTCCTCGACCACGTCGCTGTACTGCTTACGCAGCACTTCGCTCGGGTTGGTAAAGACTTCCCCCTTGTAGCCATCGACAATCAGCTCGATGCCGTCGACCTTGGAATACGGCAGGTCGACCAGGCCCATCACCGTGGGGATGCCCATGGCGCGAGCCAGGATAGCAACGTGCGAGTTGCCCGAGCCCAGCACCGAGACCAGGCCAGCCAGCTTGCCTTCCGGCACTTCGCCGAGCATGGCCGGGGTCAGCTCCTCACTGACCAGGATGGTGTTGTCGGCGTACACCAGCGACTGCGAGCGGGCTTCCTGCAGGTAAGCCAACAGGCGCCGGCCCAAGTCCTTGACGTCGGAAGCGCGCTCGCGCAGGTAGTCATCGTCCATCAGCTCGAAGCGGTTGACGTGCTCGCCGACCACCTGACGTAGCGCGCCCTGGGCCCACTGGCCGGTCTTGATGACCTCGGTCACCTCACCGCCCAGGGCCGCGTCTTCGAGCATCATCAGGTACACATCGAACAACGCGCGCTCTTCCGGGCGCAGCTGAGTGGCCAGCTTGGCCGACAGCTTGCGCATGTCGTCGCGCACGCCTTCAAGGGCGTTCTGGAACAGCTTGAGTTCGGCGTCGATGTCATCGACGGTCTTGTCCGGCACCACTTCCAGGTCGGCAGGTGGCAGCATCACCACCGCGCGGCCCACGGCGGCACCAGGCGAGCCTGGCACACCGACGAAGCGGGCTTCCTGGATGCCTTTACCCTGGCGGCCCAGGCCACGGATCGAACCGGTGGCCTCGGCGTGGGCGATAACCCCGGCAAGCTGGGCGCTCATGGTGACCAAGAAGGCTTCTTCGCCCTCGTCGAACTGGCGGCGCTCCTTCTGCTGGATGACCAACACCCCGACCACGCGGCGGTGGTGGATGATCGGCGCACCGAGGAAGGAGGCGAATTTTTCTTCACCGGTTTCGGCAAAGTAGCGGTAACGCGGGTGGTCGGCGGCGTTTTCCAGGTTCAGCGGCTCTTCCCGGGTACCGACCAGGCCGACCAGGCCTTCGTTGGGGGCCATGCTGACCTTGCCGATTGAGCGCTTGTTCAGGCCTTCGGTGGCCATCAGCACGAAGCGGTTGGTTTCCGGATCGAGCAGATAGACCGAGCAGACCTGGCTGCCCATGGCCTCCTTGACGCGCAAGACAATGATCCCCAACGCCGACTTGAGATCTTTGGCGGAGTTTACTTCCTGGACGATCTTGCGCAGCGTATTGAGCATGGCTCGGGGTCGAACTCCGTCGTCAGTCGCGCGTCAGCAGACGCGGTGCTAGCTCTTTCAGGGCGCGCCGGTACACCTCGCGCTTGAATGTCACAACCTGGCCCAGCGGGTACCAATAGCTCACCCAGCGCCAGCCGTCGAATTCCGGCTTGCCGGTCAGGTCCATCCGCACCCGCTGTTCGTTGCTGACCAGGCGCAGCAGGAACCACTTCTGCTTCTGGCCGATGCACAGCGGCTGGCTGTGGGTTCGGACCAGTCGCTGGGGTAAACGATAACGCAACCAGCCGCGGGTGCAGGCAAGAATTTCCACATCATCGCGTTCAAGGCCAACTTCTTCGTTCAGCTCGCGGTACAGGGCATCTTCCGGCGTCTCGTCAGGGTTTATACCACCCTGGGGGAACTGCCAGGCATCCTGGTTGATCCGTCGAGCCCATAGCACCTGCCCGGCATCATTCGTGAGAATGATCCCGACATTGGGGCGAAAACCATCCGGGTCGATCACGGCAGCAACCTCGCAAACGCATGTCACCGCATTGTTCCACAAAGCTTGCGAGCGCAGCAACGCGCCCGCCAAGCTTATGTGCAGCAGCGTGAAAACTCCGTATTCTGCTGGCCTACCCTGAGGCTGATACGAGTGACCGCAATGCCCCTGGCTTTATTCGACCTGGACAATACCCTCCTCGGTGGCGACAGCGACCATGCCTGGGGTGACTACCTGTGCCAGCGCGGCATCCTTGACCCGGTTGCCTACAAGCAGCGCAACGATGGCTTCTACCAGGACTACCTCAACGGCACCCTGGACCTGCAGGCCTACCTGGCCTTCTCCATGGAGATCCTGGCAGCAACGCCCAAAGCCCAGCTGGACGCATGGCACCGCGACTTCATGCGCGACTGCATCGAGCCAATCATCCTGCCCAAGGCCCTCGCCTTGCTGCAGCAACACCGTGAAGCCGGCGACCAGCTGGTGATCATTACCGCTACCAACCGCTTCGTTACCGCACCGATTGCCCGGCGCCTTGGGGTGAAGGTGTTGTTGGCGACTGAATGCGAAATGGGTGACGGTCGCTATACCGGGCGCAGTACCGATATACCGTGTTTCCGTGAAGGGAAGGTGACGCGGCTGGAGCGCTGGATGCTGGAGAACGGCTTTGATCTTGAGGACAGCTATTTCTATAGCGACTCGATGAATGATTTGCCGCTGTTGCAGCGGGTGACGCATGCGGTGGCGGTGGACCCGGACCCGAATCTTCGGGCCGAGGCTGAGGAGCGTGGGTGGCCGGTGGTTTCGCTCAGGGACTGAGTATTCCTGTTCCGGCCTCTTCGCGGGCATGCCCGCGAAGAGGCCGGAACATACAGCACAGGGTTATCAGACTGGCTTTGCGCCCATCAACCCGGCAATGGACAGGAGACAAACCCCGCTGAACACCGCCAGCGCCAGGGTAAACCTCAACCCCACCACCTCGGCCTTGCGCAGCCGGTTCAGCCGCACCAACAGCCACCACACGGCAAACGCGCCAACGGTATAGATGATGCTGGACGCCAGCACCCAGGTCTGCCCCAGCGGCCAGCCCACGAGGTGCACCAGCCACCAGCCGGTAAATGGCATGCTCACCAGGCACAGGCCCATGACCAGCCAGACAAACACCAGCGGTCGACGCAGCAGCTTGGCATAGGCCTCGGCATCGCCTTGCCTGCGGGCGCGCACGGTCCAGATCGCCAGGCCCAGAGCCCCCAGAAGCAGCAGGGCGGTGGCAATCATGTGCAAGGTCTTGAGGGTGGTCAGGTGTTCCATGTCTTCACATCCTTGAGCAATAAGCCAAGCTTAGCCGCTCAACCCAGGAACAGCTTGTACGCCGGGTTCTCGGTCTCATCCCAGTAGGGATAACCGATCTTGGCCAACGCCGCCGGCACCAGGTGGCGCTCGTCCTCCGGCACCTGCAACCCCGCCACCACACGCCCGTCAGCCGCGCCATGGTTGCGGTAATGGAACATCGAGATGTTCCAGCGCCCGCCCAGCTTGTTGAGGAAGTTGAACAGCGCCCCCGGCCGCTCGGGGAACTCGAAGCGCAGCACCATCTCATCGCTGGCACCGGCCGAATGGCCGCCGACCATGTGGCGAATGTGCAGCTTGGCCAGTTCGTTGTCGGTCAAGTCGGTAACCGGGAAGCCCTGCTCGGTCAGGTGCTGCACCAGCGCCGCTCGCGGGTCGTTTTCCGGGTGGGTCTGCACGCCGACGAAGATGTGCGCCTCGTCAGAGGTGTGCTTGCGGTAGTTGAACTCGGTGATCTGGCGCTTGCCGATGGCCTCACAGAACGCCTTGAAGCTGCCCGGGCGCTCGGGGATGGTCACGGCGATGATCGCCTCGCGCTTTTCACCCAGCTCGGCACGCTCGGCCACATGGCGCAGGCGGTCGAAGTTGACGTTGGCCCCGGAATCGATAGCCACTAGAGTCTGCCCGGTCACGCCGTACAGCTCGACATACTTCTTGATGCCCGCCACGCCCAGAGCGCCGGCAGGTTCGGTGATCGAGCGGGTATCGTCGTAGATATCCTTGATTGCCGCACAGATTTCATCAGTGCTGACCGTCACCACCTCATCCACATGGTGACGGCAGATATCGAAGGTGTGCTGGCCGATCTGGGCCACCGCCACGCCGTCGGCGAACAACCCGACCTGTGGCAACACTACGCGCTCGCCGGCCGCCATGGCCGCCTGCAGGCAGTTGGAGTCGTCCGGCTCCACGCCGATCACCTTGATTTCGGGGCGCAGGTACTTCACGTACGCAGCAATGCCGGCGATCAAGCCGCCGCCCCCCACAGGCACGAAGATCGCGTCCAGCTGGCCAGGGTGCTGGCGCAGGATTTCCATGGCCACGGTGCCCTGCCCAGCAATGGTGTGCGGGTCATCGTAGGGGTGGACGTAGACAAAGCCCTTTTCATCCACCAGCTTCAGCGAATAGGCCAGCGCCTCAGGGAACGAGTCGCCATGCAGCACCACCTTGCCACCGCGCGAACGCACACCTTCGACCTTGATCTCAGGAGTCGTCTTGGGCATCACGATGGTGGCCTTGATGCCCATCTCGCGCGCGGCCAGGGCCAGGCCTTGGGCGTGGTTGCCCGCCGAGGCGGTAACCACGCCACGGGCCAGCTCCTCCGGGCTCAGCTGGGCCAGCTTGTTGTACGCCCCACGGATCTTGAACGAGAACACCGGCTGCAGGTCTTCACGCTTGAGCAGAATCTGGTTGCCCAGGCGCTTGCTCAGCTGCCCGGCGCTCTGCAGCGGGGTTTCGACGGCAACGTCATAGACGCGCGAGGTGAGGATCTTCTTGACGTACTGTTCGAGCATCGGGAAAGCATCACTGGGCCGCGGGACGAGGGCTGGGAGTCTACCCCAGCGCTACGTCGGGCGACCACAGCAAAGCCGCCCAAGCCGTTATACTAGGCAACTTTGAAAACCGCCCTGCCCCTTTTCGGAGCCCGCATGACCCAGGACCAACTCAAACAGGCCGTCGCCCAGGCCGCTGTCGACTTCATTCTGCCCAAGCTGGATGAAAAGAGCGTTGTCGGCGTCGGTACCGGTTCGACCGCCAACTTCTTCATCGACGCCCTGGCTCAGCACAAGACCGCCTTCGACGGCGCAGTCGCCAGCTCCGAAGCCACCGCGCAGCGCCTGAAAGGCCATGGTATCCCGGTCTACGAGCTGAACAGCGTCAGCGAGCTGGAGTTCTACGTGGACGGCGCCGACGAAAGCGACGCGCACCTGAACCTGATCAAAGGCGGTGGCGCGGCCCTGACCCGTGAGAAGATCGTCGCGGCCGTGGCCAAGACCTTCATCTGCATCGCCGACGGCAGCAAGCTGGTACCGGTGCTGGGCGCCTTCCCGCTGCCGGTCGAAGTGATCCCGATGGCCCGCAGCCATGTAGCTCGCCAACTGGTGAAGCTGGGCGGCGACCCGGTGTATCGCGAGGGTGTGGTGACCGACAACGGCAACGTGATCCTCGACGTGCACAACCTGCAGATCACCAACCCGGTGGAGCTTGAAGCGCAGATCAACGCCATCGTTGGCGTGGTGACCAACGGCCTGTTCGCAGCGCGGCCGGCGGATTTGCTGCTACTGGGTACCGCTGAAGGCGTGAAAGCCCTCAAGGCCGAGTAACCTTCTTCGCGGGCAAGCCCGCTCCTACAGGAATTGCGCAGGTTTCAAACCCTGTGAAGTATCTCTGGGAGCGGGCTTGCCCGCGAATAGGCCAGCACAGGCAATCAATCAGCCGGTTGTTTGAACACATAAAACAGATTCGGCTCACTGACCAGGTAGATGGTCCCCGCCTCATCCATTGCAATCCCCTCTGCCTGCGGCACCGTCGCCTGCAACCCCTGGAAGCCCTTGCGCAACGACAAGGTGCTCAGCGGCCTGCCTTCAACATCCAGCTCCAGCACCAGGCGCGATTCGTCCGAAAGCGCCAGCAAGTGCCCGCTGCGCTCATCGAACTGCAAACTCGACAAATCCCGCACAAATAGCCGCGCATCGCGTTCGCGGTCTTGCACCACATGCACCGCGTAAGGCTTTTCCGGGTTGTCATGCGGGAAGCCGTGCACCTCGTAGATCAGCATCGGATCACGCTCCTTGGCCACGAACAAGCGCTTACCCGCCGAATCGTAGGCCAGCCCCTCGAAACCCTTGTTGCCGTTCAGGCCAATGCCCAGGCTAAGCTGCTCGGCGTCACCGGCATCAAGGAACATCGTGTCGTCTTCCAGCCGTACGCGAATCAGCCGCTGTTGGCGCTCGTCGGTGATTACATAGCTGTTGGGCCCCACGTACTCCACGGCTTCCGGGTCGCCAAACCCGGTCAATGGCACGCGGCGCAGGATGCGGCCATCCAGCGACAGCTCGATCAGCTCCGAACGGGCATTGGTAACGGTGAACAGGGTCTTACGGTCGGGGTCGTAGGTCAGCGCCGAGATGTCATCATCCAGGCCTTCGACCAGCTTGGCCTCCACCACCACCCGGTAGCGGTTCAGGCCAATGCTCTGCTCGGCGGGCTGCCACCAGGTTTTTAGGTTGAACCAGCCACGCTCGAACAGGCGAAACTCCTGCCCGGCCCAGCCAAGCAGGAGTAGGCCGAGGGCGATAAGAATCAGAAACAGGCGAACAAAACGGCGCATAAGGCAGACTCGACACAGGGGTGGCGAATCTAACCATTAACGGCTGAAGCAAAGCTTAATGCCAGCGTCAGGCAAGTCCGAAGATGCTGTCAGTTTTTCTTGAAGCGATAGAACAGCGCTGGCTCACTGACCATATACAGGTTGCCCTTGTCGTCCATGGCCACGCCCTCAGCACGCGGGATGGTGCCTTCAAGCCCGTTGAAGCCGCCAAGCAAGGTCATGAAACTGACCTGCTGACCCTGTTCGTCCAGCTCCAGCAGCATGTTGGAGTCGGCCGAGAGCACCAGCAGGTGGCCGGTACGCGGGTCGACACCCAGCGCCGAGAGGTTGCGCAGGTCGAGTTCATCGCTGGGCAAAGGCTGCTTCTCACCCTTGAGCGGGCTGCGGCCATCGGTGTTCCAGGTGTACAGCTTGGGCGGGCGCTCTTCGCCGATGATCAGGCGCTGGCGCATCGGGTCCCAGGCCACGGCCTCGAAGCCCTTGTTGCTTTTCACCGACGGGCCCAGGTCGTAGCTCTGGAAGTCGTCATGGTTCAACGCCGTGGTCTGTGCATCCACCTTGACCACGGTCAGATCACGCAGGCGCTCGTCGGTGATGGCCAGGTAGCCGTCTTCCAGCACGGCAACGCCTTCCGGGTTGTTCCAGCCATTGAGCGGGATCTTGCGCAGTACATCACCCTCCAGGCTCAGCTCGACCAGGATCGGGTTCTTGCCCATGACCGCGAACAAGGTACGGGTATGTGGGTTGAAGGCCAGGTCCGAGGCTTCGTCATCGTCCATGCCTGGCAGCGGCTTGGCATCGATGTCTACCTGGTAGTCCGGCAACCACACGCTTTCGCTGCGCTCGGCGGTGCTTTCGAAGCTTTCTTTTACCCACAACGCACCGCGGTCATCCCAGTGCATGGCCACGGCCACGCCATAAGCGATCACCGCTGCCA
Organism: Pseudomonas sp. yb_9; assembly: GCF_043103635.1. Taxonomy (NCBI): domain Bacteria; kingdom Pseudomonadati; phylum Pseudomonadota; class Gammaproteobacteria; order Pseudomonadales; family Pseudomonadaceae; genus Pseudomonas; species Pseudomonas sp. yb_9. The sequence continues at coordinate 213,913 of NZ_JBICKA010000047.1, forward strand.
CGGCCAGGCCGAAGGGCCAGCGCAGGTAGAAGCGACGCTTGGGGGTTGCCGGGGCGGAGGGTGATGGCATGCGCGGGTCCTGGGGAAATGGGCGTAGGTCCGCGCATTATCCGGATCAAGTGTGAAAAATCGGTAAACAGGACCTGCCTCTTCGCGGGCAAGCCCGCTCCCACAGGAACTGCGCAACGCTCAAGGGCGGCGCTGTAGCTGTGGGAACGGGCGTGCCCGCGAAGAAGGCGACGCGGTTCTCGCTCAGAGCACCCGGCTTTCGAAGCGGCTTACACCCGGCAGTTCAAGCACCAGCTCATCACCCACACTGAACGGCCCCACGCCCGCCGGGGTGCCGGTGAGAATCACATCCCCCGCCTGCAACGAAAAATGCGCCGCCATGTACTGGATCATCGGCACGATCGGGTTCAGCATCATCGCGCTGTTGCCGTCCTGGCGTACTTCGCCGTTGACCGTCAGGCGCACCGGGATGTCGGTCACGTCCTCGAAGCTGCCAGCCGAGACGAACGGCGGCAGCACACAGGCGCCGTCGAAGCACTTGGCCAGCTCCCACGGCAGGCCCTTCTCTTTCAGCTTGGCCTGTACATCGCGCAGGGTCAGGTCCAGCGCCGGGGCGTAACCGGAAATGGCGTCCAGCACCTCTTCCTCGCTCGGGTGAGTCGACAGTGGCTTGCCCAGCAGCACGGCAATTTCCGCCTCATAGTGCACCGAGCCACGCTCGGCCGGGATCTTGAAGCCGCCTTCGGCCGGCACCACGCAGCTGCCTGGCTTGATGAACAGCAGCGGCTCGGTAGGGATCGGGTTGTCCAGTTCCTTGGCATGCTCGGCATAGTTACGGCCGATGCACACCACCTTGCCCAGCGGGAAGTGAATGCGTGTGCCGTCTACGTACTGGTGCTGGTAACTCATGGCCGACTCCTCTGGATACTGCTTTTTATTCAGGTGCGAAGATCTTACCCGGATTCATGATGCCGTTAGGGTCGAATACGGCCTTGATCGCCTTCATGCAGGCGATTTCTTCGGGCGATCGGCTGTAGCCCAGGTAGTCGCGCTTGGTCATGCCCACGCCGTGCTCGGCCGAGATCGAGCCGTTGTAGCGCTTGACGATGTCGAACACCCACTTGTTGACCTTGGTACACGAGGCAAAGAAGTCATCCTTGCTCATGTGCTCGGGCTTGAGGATGTTCAGGTGCAGGTTGCCATCGCCGATGTGGCCGTACCACACCACTTCGTAGTCGGGGTAATGCTCTGCGACGATAGCGTCGATATCACGCAGGAACGCCGGCACTTTCGATACAGTGACGGAAATGTCGTTTTTGTATGGGGTCCAGTGCGAGATGGTTTCCGACAGGTACTCACGCAGCTTCCACAGGTTTTTAAGCTGCGTATCGCTCTGGCTCATCACCCCATCCAGCACCCAGCCTTGCTCGACGCAGTGCTCGAAGGTAGCCAACGCTTCATTGGCCACCTCCTCGGTGCTGGCCTCGAACTCCAGCAACGCATAGAACGGGCAGTCGGTCTCGAACGGCGCTGGCACGTCGCCGCGCGCCAGGATCTTGGCCAGCCCCTTGTCGGAGAAGAACTCGAAAGCAGTCAGGTCCAGCTTGCCCTGAAAGGCATGCAGCACCGGCATGATCGAGTCGAAGTCCGGCGTGCCCAGTACCATCGCCGTGAGGTTGCGCGGTGCCCGGTCCAGCCGCATGGTGGCCTCGACCACGAAGCCCAGCGTGCCTTCGGCACCAATGAACAACTGGCGCAGATCGTAGCCGGTGGCGTTCTTGATAAGGTCCTTGTTCAACTCCAGCAGCTCGCCCTTGCCGGTGACCACTTTCAACCCGGCCACCCAGTTGCGGGTCATGCCATAGCGAATTACCTTGATCCCGCCGGCATTGGTACCGATATTGCCGCCAACCTGGCTAGATCCGCTGGAAGCGAAGTCCACTGGGTAATAAAGGCCCTGTTCTTCGGCGTAGGCCTGCAACTGACGCGTGATCACCCCCGGCTGGCAGACCACGGTGCGGTCGAAGGCATTGAAGTCGAGAATCTGGTTCATGTAGTCGAAAGAAACGACCACCTCGCCATTGGCCGCCACGGCGCCGGCCGAAAGCCCGGTACGCCCGCCAGAAGGCACCAGCGCCACCTTGTGCGCATTGGCCCAGCACACAATCGCCTGCACCTGTTCTACCGTCTTGGGGAAGACAATGGCGCTGGGCGCCGGCGGGTAATGCTTGGTCCAGTCCTTGCCATAGGCTTCGAGGGAAGCCGCGTCGGTCAGGACCTTGCCAGGGTCGACAAGGGTCATCAGTTCTTCAATTACAGCGGGGTGGGTCATCGCTGGAACTCTCGACTTATTCATAGTCACCCTGAGCACTCTTCACCTGTCGGGATAAGCTCAGATTGTGTCGCGTATGCTAGCATAGCCCTCCCGCTGTTCATGCTAAGGCTGCCCTCGCGCCTGGCATCACCCCTCGCCATTTTTTCTCCGGGATACAGGTTTACGCAGATGAGCAAGACTTCTCTCGACAAGAGCAAGATCCGGTTCCTTCTTCTTGAAGGTGTGCACCAGAACGCAGTCGATACCCTCAAGGCTGCCGGCTACACCAACATCGAATACCTCACTGGTTCGTTGCCGGAAGCCGAGCTGAAGGAAAAGATCGCCGACGCCCACTTCATCGGCATCCGTTCACGCACCCAGCTCACCGAAGAGATCTTCGACTGCGCCAAGAAACTGGTCGCTGTTGGCTGCTTCTGCATCGGCACCAACCAGGTAGACCTGGAAGCGGCCCGCGAGCGCGGTATCGCCGTGTTCAACGCGCCGTACTCCAACACCCGTTCGGTGGCCGAGCTGGTGCTGGCCGAAGCCATCCTGCTGCTGCGCGGCATCCCTGAGAAAAACGCCTCCTGCCACCGTGGCGGCTGGATCAAGAGCGCGGCCAACTCGTTCGAGATCCGTGGTAAGAAGCTGGGCATCGTCGGCTACGGCTCGATCGGTACCCAACTGTCGGTCCTTGCCGAGAACCTGGGTATGCAGGTGTACTTCTTCGACCCGCTGACCAAGCTGCCACTGGGCAACGCCGTGCAGGTCACCAGCCTGAACGAGCTGCTGGGCCTGGCCGACATCGTTTCGCTGCACGTGCCTGAGCTGCCGTCCACCCAGTGGATGATCGGCGAGAAAGAAATCCGCTCGATGAAGAAGGGCGCGATCCTGATCAACGCCGCCCGTGGCACCGTGGTCGAGCTGGACCATCTGGCCGCCGCCATCAAGGACAAGCACCTGATCGGCGCCGCCATCGACGTATTCCCGGTCGAGCCACGCTCCAACGACGAAGAGTTCGAAAGCCCGCTGCGCGGCCTGGACAACGTGATCCTGACCCCGCACATCGGCGGTTCCACCGCCGAAGCCCAGGCCAACATCGGCCTGGAAGTGGCCGAGAAGCTGGTCAAGTACAGCGACAACGGTACCTCGGTGTCCTCGGTCAACTTCCCGGAAGTGGCCCTGCCGGCGCACCCAGGCAAGCACCGCCTGCTGCACATCCACGAAAACATCCCGGGCGTGCTCAGCGAGATCAACAAGGTGTTCGCCGAGAACGGCATCAACATCTCCGGTCAGTTCCTGCAGACCAACGAGAAAGTCGGTTACGTGGTAATCGACGTTGACGCCGAGTACTCCGACCTGGCGCAAGAGAAACTGCAACAGGTCAAGGGCACCATCCGCTCCCGCGTCCTGTTCTAAGCTTGCTGCATGAAAAAGGGAGGCCCTGGTGGCCTCCCTTTTTTTATTTCACTTCAACCGTGATCTTCGTCGACTCGACGCTCGGCTTGAACGGCACGTGATACTGGTCACCCAGAATCAATTGCAGGGTGTGCTTGCCCGGTGTCAGGGTAATGCTGGTCTCGGTCTGCGCCTTGCCGAAGTGCAGCACCTGCGGGCCCGCCGGCAGCGCGGTGCCGGCTTCCGGCATCAAGCTGGTTGGCAGCGGCATGTCAGCCACGGGTTCTTTATCCACATCCACCAGCAAGTGGTGGTGCCCAGTGTGCGGGGTCTGGTCACCCGCTGGCTTGAGTGCCATGCCCTCGATGCCGAACTTGACGGTGAAGGTCTTGTCGACCGTGGCACCATCGGCGGGGGAAACGATGAAGACCTTGGCCTCCTTGGGCGGCTCCTGGCTCTTCAGGGCGTCTGCGGCACTGGCGAACACCGACGCTCCCATCAGCAGACCGGCAACGGCAGCACGCGAAAATAGGCTGTTCATTCACTTCTCCTGTGATTCACTTATTGACCGCAGCCTGGGATCCAACGGCAGCGGTAGTTCACCTTAGTTGAAATATTCGCCAAGGTGTTCACATTGCCTGACAGAAATATTTCCGTCAGGGTTAAACAATGCCGAGGCTTCAAGGTCATAGGCTGCGCTCGATCACGGCGAGGAAGAAAGCCGTGGCGAAAGTTATTCATCTGCTGAAAGAAAAGGGGCATTCATGCGTTCGACCATAGGGGTACTGCTGGCAGTACTGATCAGTCCATTGGCCCAGGCGGAGCTGATAGACGAAGTCGCCGACCGGGGCGAACTGCGCATTGCGGTACAGGCCGACAACTCACCGTACGCCTTCAAGCAAGACGACCACCTGACGGGGTTCGACATCGAATTTGGCCAGGACCTGGCCCGGGAGCTGGACTTGCGCGCCGAATTCGTCGAAGCCCCGGCCGCCGAAGTGCTGAGCGGTGTCGAGAGTGGCAAATATGACGTTGCGCTCACCCCATCGACCGATGCGCCAAAGGGCGACGGCCCACTCGATGTGAGCCTGCCGATTGGCGAAAAGAAGCTGGTGATTCCGTTCCAGAAGGACAACCCGGCTTTCGAAAGTGCCGTAAACAATGCACTGCAACGCTTGAAGGACAGTGGCCGCACTGCCGAGCTTGAACAGAAGTGGTTCACGGGTGTGCAGGAGACTGCGGCCGGGCAGTGAGGTTTTTTACCGCCTGCACTGGCCTCTTCGCGGGCTTGCCCGCGAAGAGGCCGGGACTGGCTTACACCGAAAGCTCAGCCAAAGCCCGTTCCGCCTCATACAGCTCCAGCTCACTGAACACCCGCACCCCCGCCCGCCGCAGCAACGCCGTGGTCACCCCTTCACCCGCCACCTTCACACCGCTGAACGTGCCGTCATAGGTCAACCGGTTGCCACACGAAGGGCTACCAGACTTGAGCACCGCCACGCGGATGCCATGTCGCCGCACCAGCTCCAGCGCCAACTGCGCCCCGGTCAGAAACGCGCCACTGACATCTTCGCCCGTCACCGTCAGCACCTGCGCGCTGCCATCAAGCACTGCACCACCCTGCCCGCCCGGAATCTCTGCTGGCGGGCGCGGCGTCGGCAAGCCACCTGCCACCTCCGGGCACAACGGCACCACGCGCCCTTCGGCCTGCCACTGCTGCAACAGGTTTGGGTGCCCGCTGGCCCGGCCGTCATAGCGCACCGGTTGCCCCAGCAGGCAAGCGCTGACCAGCACCTTGGGCAAATCAGAACAGGTCATTGCCACGGCGCCGGAACCAACCGGTCAACGACAGCCGCTCGCGCCCGGCTGGCAGCACCTCATGGGGCACTTCACCCGAAAGGAATACCACCAGGCAACCCGCCACAGGCTCAACGTCGTGCTCGATGCCATCGGCCAGGAACATGCGCAACTGGCCGCCGTCCTCAGGCTGCCAGCCTTCATTCAGGTACAGCACGGCCGACACCATGCGCCGGTCATCGTCGCGGAAGCGGTCCAGGTGCCGGCGATAGAAGGCCCCCGGCGGATACAAGGCAAAATGGCATTCGAAATCTTCCAGGCCCAGGAACAGCCCCTGGTTGATGACCAGGCGCAACTGGTCCATGGCCGCCAGGTACTGGTCGCAGGCCTCGGCCTGCCCAGGGTCGATCCACTGGATATGGTCGCCACGGATGGCCTCGCGCACCTCTTGGGCAACCCCGCGTCCAACCCCTGCGGGGTTAAGCTCCCCTTCGGCATCACGGCGCCGGCATTCGGCCGCCAGCGCGCGCACCAGGTCGGCAGGCAAAAACAGCGCCTGCTGGGACCAGCCATGGGTGGCCAGATCGTCGACGACGGCCGCAAGCATCGGGTGTTCGGGGGAGTTGTGCATGGCGCGCATCATATCCATTCGCCATGCCGGCGCACAGCGCCACTTGGCCGAGAAACACGCGGATATCTCGACAAACCGCCGCCCGGCCAAGGACAATAGCCACCTGCCGACAGGAGTCCTGAATGCGCCGTCTGTTTTCCCTGATTCTGCTAATGATCTGCACCATGCCTGTCTGGGCAGACAACCTGGATCAACTGTACAAGGCCGCCGGCTGGCCCGACCAGCGCGCCCACTTCAACGATGCCCTCACCGCCGCCCAGGCGCGCTACCGCAACAGTTTGCCCCCCGCCGTGTACCAGGCGCTGGTCAACAACAGCAACCAGCGCTTCCAGGCCCAGGCGGTGGACCGTCGCGCCCAGGCGCAGCTGCGCGCCACACTGGCCAATCCGGCACCGGCCCTGGCCTTTTTCCAGTCGCCGCTGGGGCGCAAGGTGGTGGCCGCCGAGCTGAAGGCCACCCGCAAGGACGAACTGGCCAAGAATGCCAAAGGCCTACCCAAGATCCAGGCCAGCGACGACCGCCTGCTGGTCATCGGCCACCTGGCCCAGGCCCTGCCTGCGCGTGAAGCCGGTGCCGAAGTCAGCCTGGCCATTGCTGGCGTGGCGGCTGACAGCCTCAGCTCGATGATCCCCGGCCTGTTCGGCGGCGGCCAGGCACAGGGCCTGCTCGACGGCCAGCGCCAGCGCCTGATGAACCAGATCGGCGAAGACCTCAACAACACCTTGCTGTATGTCTACCGCGACCTGTCCGATGCCGAGCTGGAAGCGTTCGCCACCTTTGCCGAATCAGCCGACGGCAAAGCCTACTACCAGGCAGCGCTGGCGGCTGTGCGTGCGGGCCTGGCGGTTGGCCAGAGCAGCAACGACCTGAGGTGATCAGCCCAGGCGCTGGTCGATGAAGTCGAAGTACCGCTGGCGAATGCCCGGCAGCTCGTTGGCCAGGTGGTGACGGGCCTCGGGCAGCATCAATATCTGTGGGTCGGCAAACTTGGCCTTGAGCACTTCGAGGTTGTAGGGCCAATCCACCGTGCCATCGGCCTCCCCCTGCACGATCAACGGCCGCCGCGGACTATGCGGCGCGGCTTCGATGCGCTTGACCCAGGCGATCAGCGCGCCCACCCAGGCGGTGGGCAGGCGACGCGGTTGTAGCGGGTCGGCCTCAAGGAACGGCAGGAAGGCCGGGTCATTGGTGTTTTCGCTGAAGCGCCGTTCGATGCCGTTCACAAAGTGACGCAGCACGCGATAGCTCAACTTCGACCAACGCCAGGAACAAGGCCGCACCAGCGGTGCCAACAGGATCACCTGGCCATCAATGGGGCTGCGCGCCCCCTGATGCAGCAGGTGGTCAACGGCGATGGCGCCACCGGTGCTTTGCCCGCACAGGTGCCAGGGGCGCGGCAGCTGCAGCGTGCGCGCCTGTTCGAACAACGCCTCCAGCACCTGCTGATACACCGAAAAATCACTGATGCTGGCCCGCTCGCCACTGGACAGGCCGTGGCCGGGCAGGTCGCAGCTGATCACGGCAAAACCCTGCGTGAGCGCCCAGTCGATCACATGCCGATACAGGCCCATGTGATCGTAGTAGCCGTGCAGCAGAAACAACGTCGCGGTCGGCTGCTCGGGTAGCCACACCTGCCCGACCAGGTCGAACCCCGCCGCCTGAAAGCCGCCCAGCCAGCTCTGGGCTGACACGTTCAGGCCATAGAAGCGCTGGTAGTCCTGCGCCTGCACGGACAACGGCTGGCGAGCGCTCAACGGCGCAAGGCTGGTGCGCAAGTGATCGGGGTGAAAAGCAACAGGCATCGGGTACATCCACGGCGGAGCAAGTATTGATCTGGGATATTCAGCTCTGGCCGGCGTCGTGGCAAGCTTGCTCACCTCGAACAACCAGCACCGATGTGATTGTCGGATCAACTGTCTTGCTCAAAATCTAAAAAATTGCGCGCTCACTGTGGGAGCGGGCTTGCCCGCGAACACGGGCATAGCCCGTGCCATCCACCGCGCAGTCTGCTTCGCGGGCAAGCCCGCTCCCACAAAGGGCCACCGACGCTTCATGAGTAGCCGAATCATCAAACCGTTGTGCACGGCGCTTGCTCTGACGATAGGCGCCGCCATTTTCTGGCAGGCCTACACCACCTTCCAGGCACGCTATCTGCGCCCATTCGACAACCAGACCACACTGTTCGACGGCAGCCAACTGCAACTACCTGCCGAGTTGGCCGGCCCTGGCCCGATCCGCGTGGTGCACTTCTGGGACCCGGCCTGCCCCTGCAACGTCGGCAACCAGCAACACCTGGGCGACCTGGTCAGCCAGTTCGCAGCCCAAGGCGTGACCTTCCATGTGCTGCAAAAGCCCGGTAGCCATAACCAGCTGCCCGCCAACCTCTCCGCCCTCAAGCCCATCACCAGCCTGCCCGGTAGCGAGCACCTGCCCGCCTCCCCGGCCGTGGCCATCTGGGACCGGCAAGGCCAACTGGCCTACTTCGGCCCCTACAGTGAAGGTGCGGTGTGCAACGCCAGCAACAGCTTCGTCGAGCCCATCCTCAAGGCACTGCTCGACGGCCGCCAGGTGACCGCGTCCAACACACTGGCGGTGGGCTGCTACTGCCCTTGGGCTGGCTGACGTATCCGCGCCGGGTTACCCACCACCGTCGCTCCAGCTGGCACATTTCGGGTTACCACGCTACCCGCGCCGACCACGGCGTTATCGCCAATCGTCACCCCTGGCAGGATGATCGCCGCACCGCCAATCCACACGTTGTTGCCAATGGTCACCGCCCGCCCACTCTCCAGCCCGCTGCGCCGCAGGTCAGGGTCGAGCGGGTGGTCGGCGGTGTAGATCTGCACATTGGGGCCGATCTGGCAGTCATCACCGATGCGCACCGGCATCACGTCGAGGATCACGCAGTTGAAGTTCATGAAGGTATTGCGGCCAACACTGATGTTGTAACCGTAGTCGCAATAGAACGGCGGGCGGATCACCGCGCCTTCGCCAACCTCGCCGAAATGCTCCAGCAACAGCCCATGGCGTACGTCGTTGAGCAGTTCGACGCTGCTGTTGTAGCGGTGCATCCAGTGCTTGTTGGCGATCTGCTCGGCCTGCAGTTCGGGGCAGCCAGCGTGGTAGAGCTGGCCTTTAAGCATCTTCTGTTTTTCGCTGAGTGACATGGAATCTCCTTCCCGGGGCTATGCTCTGTTCGCGAATCCGCCGATGATCGGACCACATTTTCTGCTTTGACGCACAAGGAGCTTGCATGAAGCGCAGCCTGACCCTGTTGGCCGTGGTGGTTACCGTGGCTGCCGGCGCCGGTTACTGGTACGTGCAGGGCAAGCTGCCGCAGCGCGAGGGCGAGTTGCCCCTGGCTGGCTTGCAGGCGCCGGTCAGCGTGCGCTACGACGCTCGCGGCGTGCCGCACCTGCAGGCGCAAAACGAGGCAGACCTGTACCGCGCCCTGGGCTACGTGCATGCCCAGGACCGGTTGTTCCAGATGGAAATCCTACGTCGCCTGGCCCGAGGCGAACTGGCCGAGGTGCTGGGCGACAAGCTGCTGCCCACCGATACCTTGTTCCGCAGCCTGCGCATTCGCGAACAGGCCGCACGGATGGCCAAGCGTCAGGACCGCCAGTCACCTGCCTGGCAGGCCCTGCAAGCCTACCTCGATGGGGTCAACGGCTGGCAAGCCAGCCATCCCAAGCCCGTGGAGTTCGACCTGCTGGGTATCACCCCTCGCCCGTTTACCGCCGAAGATACCCTGAGCATTGCCGGTTACCTCGCTTACAGTTTCGCCGCTGCGTTTCGCACCGAGCCCGCACTGACCTACATCCGCGACCAGCTTGGCCCCGATTACCTGAACATCTTCGACCTCGGCTGGAAACCCGAGGGGGCCCTGGGCACGCCACTGGCCGCTGCGGACTGGCAAAGCCTGGAAGCCCTCGCCCGCCTCAGCCACCAGGCGCTGGGTGACGCGGGCATCCCGCAGTTTGAAGGGAGCAACGCCTGGGCGGTGGCCGGCAGCCGTACCCGCAGCGGCAAACCGTTGCTGGCAGGCGACCCGCACATCGGTTTTGCAGTGCCGGCGGTGTGGTACGAGGCCGAACTGTCGGCACCCGGTTTCAACCTGTATGGCTACTTCCAGGCGCTCAACCCCTTTGCCCTGCTTGGCCACAACCGCGATTTCGGCTGGAGCCTGACCATGTTCCAGAACGATGACGTCGACCTGATCGCCGAGCGCACCAACCCGGCCGACGCCAATCAGGTGATGGTCGATGGCAAATGGCAGGCGCTGGAAAAAACCGAGCAACAGATCGCCGTCAAAGGCGAAGCGCCGGTCACGCTTAGCCTGCGCCGTTCGCCCCATGGTCCGATCGTCAACGACGTGCTAGGCGCTACTGCCGGGCCTACACCCATCGCCATGTGGTGGGCGTTTCTGGAAACCGAAAACCCGATTCTCGAAGGGTTCTATCAGCTCAACCGTGCCGACACGCTGGGCAAAATGCGCGAAGCTGCGGCCAAGGTTCATGCGCCGGGGCTGAACTTTGTCTGGGCCAATGCCCAAGGTGACATCGGCTGGTGGGCCGCTGCGCAGCTACCCATCCGCCCCGATGGTGTCGACCCGGCGTTCATCCTCGATGGCGCCAGCACGCAAGCCGACAAGCTCGGGTTCTACCCCTTCAGCGTCAACCCGCAGCAAGAGAACCCGGCGCGCGGCTATATCGTCTCGGCCAACTTCCAGCCGCCAGCAGGGGTGCCGATACCGGGTTACTACAACCTGCCCGACCGAGGCCGCCAGCTCGACCGCCACCTGGCCAACCCTGAGCTGAAATGGGACACCCAGAACAGCCAAGCCCTGCAGCTGGACACCGCCAGTGACCACGGCCCGCGCACCCTTGCACCGCTGCTGGCAACCCTGCGCGCAGTGGCCGAAGGTGACGAGGAGAAGGAACTGGTCGAACAGCTGGCCGCCTGGCGTGGCGACTACCCGCTGGATTCGACCAGCGCCACGCTGTTCAACCAGTTCCTCTACGAACTGGCCTTCGCGGCCCTGCACGACGAACTGGGCGACACCTGGTTCCCGGTACTGATCAGCACCCGCGCCATCGACGCTGCCTTGCCACGCCTGGCGGCGGACGCCGACTCCCCTTGGTGGAACACCCGAGGTGGCAACCAGCGTACCGACCGTACCGCCATCGTACGCCTGGCCTGGCAGCACAGCCTGAAGCACCTGCGCGACACCTTGGGTAGCGACCCGGCCAGCTGGCAATGGGACAAGGCCCATACCCTGACCCACAACCACCCGCTTGGCGTGAAAAAGCCGCTGAACCTGCTGTTCAACGTTGGGCCGTTCGCCGCGCCCGGTACCCATGAGGTGCCGAACAACCTTTCTGCGAAGATCGGCCCGGCGCCATGGCCGGTGACCTACGGGCCTTCGACGCGGCGGCTGATCGATTTTGCCGATGCCGGCCAGGCGCTGACCAGCAACCCGGTCGGGCAGAGTGGCGTGCCGTTTGACCAACACTATGCGGACCAGGCTAAAGGTTATGTGGAGGGGCAGTACAAAAAGGCACAGATGGGGGTAATCCCGGCGCAGAGCACCTTGCGATTAGTGCCCGGAGACTCAAGTGGCGCAGCTGTACAGCCACATGTGGGAGCGGGCGTGCCCGCGAAGGAGGCGACACGGTAGATGGCACCGGCTACGCCGGTGTTCGCGGGCACGCCCGCTCCCACAGGTAACCGTGCCCAGAAACAAAAATGCCGACGCAAGTGCGTCGGCATTTTCTATCACTACGAGTGCATCAGAACGCCGGCAGCACAGCACCTTGATACTTCTTGGCGATGAATGCCTTCACCTCAGGGCTGGTCAGGGCCTTGGCCAGTTTCTGGATGGACTCGCTGTCCTTGTTGTCCGGGCGGGCAACCAGGAAGTTCACGTACGGCGAGTCGGCACCTTCGATCACCAGTGCGTCCTTGGCCGGATTCAGGCCGGCTTCCAGGGCGTAGTTGGTGTTGATCATGTCCAGGTCGACCTGGTCCAGCACGCGCGGCAACATGGCCGATTCAAGCTCGCGGAACTTCAGCTTCTTCGGGTTCTCGGCGATGTCCTTAGGCGTGGCCAGGGCATTCTTAGGGTCTTTCAGGGTGATCAGGCCAGCCTTCTGCAGCAGGATCAGGGCGCGGCCGCTGTTGCTGCCTTCGTTAGGGATGGCAACGGTTGCGCCTTCCTTCAGCTCGGACAGGTTCTTGATCTTCTTGGAATAGCCACCGAACGGCTCGACGTGCACGCCAATCACGGTTTCCAGGTGGGTGCCCTTGCCTTCGTTGAAGCTCTTCAGGTACGGCAAGGTCTGGAAGTAGTTGGCGTCCAGGCGCTTCTGGTCAACCTGCACGTTTGGCTGCACATAGTCGGTGAAGACCTTGATCTGCAGGTCCACGCCTTCTTTGGCCAGGGTCGGCTTGATCAGCTCGAGGATTTCGGCGTGCGGTACCGGAGTAGCGGCAACCACCAGCTTCTCGGCGGCGGCGGCCAGGCCGGAGAACGACAGGGCAGCGGCCAGGGCAGTGGTCAGCAGGGTCTTCTTCATGGTGATCCTTGTTCTGAATCTGGGCCATCAGCGATGGCGAATCGGGTGCCCAACCGGTTCACCAGCGGGCGTAGGCGGACAATACCTAGAATTTTTATTCCGTAACAATATCTTTTACTTAGCTGCTTATTCCAAAAACAAATCGCCATTAGCCAGTTTGCTTATGAGCGATGTCTAACGCGCGGGGTTGGCCAGGTCCAGGTCCTCTGGCTGCAGCTCTTCGCCGTCATTCACCAGCAAGGCGAAGTGGATGACATTCTCCAGTTCACGGGTATTTCCAGGCCATGGATGGGCTTCCAGCACCTGCTGCGCCGCCTCGCTCACCAGCGGTACAGGGCGTTGCAGGCGTACGCTGTAGATGCCCGCGAAGTACTCGGCCAGCGGCAGGATATCGCCGGGCCGCTCACGCAGCGGTGGCAGCTCCAGCGCACCTTCGCGCAGGTACTGGTACAAGCGCTCGTTAAAGCGCCCTGCCCGTACCACTCGCACCAGGTCGATGCTGGTCGCGGCCACCAGCCGCACATCCACCGGCTGCGGCTGCTGCGCCCCCACTCGGGTGACTTCGCGGTTTTCCAGGGCAGCCAGCAGCTTGCCCTGGATGGCCAGCGGCAAGTCGGCAATCTCGTCCAGGTACAACGTGCCGCCATTGGCCGAGCCGAACCAGCCGGCGCGGCTGCTGGCCGTACCGCCATGGCTGCCGGCGCTGTAGCCGAACAGCTCGGCATCGGCATACGTGGGGCTGATGGCCGCGCAGTTGACCGACACGAACAGCCCGCCACGATCACTGGCACGGTGGATTTGCCGGGCCAGCAACTCCTTGCCGGTGCCGGTCTCGCCACGGATCAGCACGGGCAAGGGTTGCGGCGCCAGGCGCTCAAGGTCTTCGCGCAGTTGCTGCGAACGCGGGTCGATGAACACCAGCGCCTTGGCGCGGATGCTCAGCGGGCTCTTGTCCAGCTCGGGAAAGGTCAACAGCGGCTGGCCAAACGGGTTTTGAAAAGTCATGACAAACTCCCGCCCCTGGCCTTCATTGGCCGGGCGTCAGGTAAGCGGTAAACAGTAAAGGCGATCAGGCGCGGCGCAGTGCGCGCTGCTCGACCCGGCTTTGCAAGCGATACAGGTAGGCGAAGCCTTGTTCCCAGCGTTCATGGCCGGACTTGACGTTGATGTGCCCGGCATTGCTCAGCAAACCCGCCTCTGCGCCCCAGGCCTTGGCCAAGTAAAGCGCCCGAGGCACGTTCACGGCCGGGTCGTTGTCCGAACTGACCACCTGACTGGGAAACGGCAGCGCTTCGGTCGGGATCGGCGCAAAGTTGCGCAAGGCTGGCGCGCAGGTAGGCCGCTCGACATCCGCTGGCGCCACCAGCAGCGCGCCGCGCACCCGGCGCAGCAACGCCGGGCTGGCCTGCGCGGCCCAGTGGGCGACGGTGATGCAACCCAGGCTGTGGGCAATCAGGATCACGGGCGAGTCTTCGGCGATGATCGCCTGCTCCAGCGCCTGCACCCAGTCCTGCCGTTGCGGGGTCAGCCAGTCGTGCTGCTCGACCCGTGCACTGTTGGGCAGGGTGCGCTGCCAGTGACTTTGCCAATGGTTGTCTGGCGATCCTTGCCAGCCCGGCACAATCAGGTAACGAATCGACTCATTGCGCATGGGGACGCCTCCAGTAAGTTTGCGTGCTTGGAGACCAGTATAGGGAGGCAGTTATATTCGTAAAGGAATAAGAAGCTATTTATTAATAACAAAAATATTTATGCCTTGTGCGATCCCTGTGGGAGCGGGCATGCCCGCGAAGCGAGCACCGCGGTGGATGGCACGGGCTTCGCCCGTGTTCGCGGGCACGCCCGCTCCCACAGGGATCACGCAAAAAAAAGGGCCAACCCCTGCCAAGAGATGTGGCCCATAAGCACTTGCCTGAAGAGGCTTGGTAAAAGTCAGCGCGCGGTTATCACCGCCAGTTTGCTGATCCCTGCACGTTCGATGGCTGCCATGGCCCGCGCCACTTCGCCGTAGTTCACGCCGTCATCGGCCTGCAGCTGCACGCGCACGTCCGCGTCCTTGTCCTTGGCAGCCTTGAGGTTGGTTTCCAGCAGGTCGGACTGGATCTGGTCCTTGTTGATGAACAGCTTGCCTTCACCGTCGATGCTGACCACCAGCGGGTCCTTCTGCTCCACCGGGGCCACGGCCTCGGTCTTGGGCAGGTTGATGGGGATCGCGTTGGTCAGCAACGGCGCGGTGACGATGAACACCACCAGCAGCACCAGCATGACGTCCACCAGCGGCGTGACGTTGATTTCACTGAGGACTTCGTCGCTGTCCTGGGTCGAAAAGGCCATATCAGGACGCCTCCTTCACCGGCTGGGTAAAACCAGCCTGGGCTTTTTGTACAGCGGGGTGCACCAACACACGGAAGGCACTCTTCTGCGCCAGGCTGTAGAAGTCGTGGGCAAAGTCATCGAGGTCGGCAGCGGTCAGCTTCAGACGACGCAGGAAGTAGTTGTAGACCAGCACCGCAGGCACTGCGACGGCGATACCCACACCGGTGGCCACCAGTGCAGCACCGATGGGGCCGGCGACGGTTTCCAGGCTGGCGGAGCCGGCCGCGCTGATGCCCTTGAGCGCTTCCATGATGCCCCACACGGTGCCGAACAGGCCGATGAAGGGCGAGGTGCTGCCGATACTGGCGACCACCGCCAGGCCGGTTTCCAGCGAGCGGCGCTCACGCACGATCTGCTGACGCAGGGCACGCTCCAGGCGGTCCTGGTGGTTGATGGCGTGGCTCAGGTCGTTGGCCTGGGTGTCGCCAACGGCAATCGCGGCGTAGCCAGACTGGGCAACGCGGGCAGCCGGGCCTGGCAGCTCGTGGCTGAGCTCGGCGGCCGAGTCCAGGCTGGAGGCCGCCCAGAACTGCTGGTGGAAGCGTTTGTCCTGGTTCTTCAGCCGCACGAACTGCGCGACCTTGACCAGGGCCAGGCCCCAAGTGACGACAGAAAAACCAACCAGCAGCCAGATGACTGCGCTTTCAACGGATTCGAGGGGGGATGCCAGCAGGCTCATGATGATGTCTTCCTGTGTTCTGCGAAAAAGTTAGCGAAGCTTGAAATCGATCGGCACGCTGACCCAGCCGGTCTGGGCCACGTCGCCCTGCTTGGCGGGCACGAAGCTCCAGCGCTTCACCGCAGCCAACGCTGCGGCGTCGAGGGCATCACGGCCGCTGCTCTTCTGGACCTGGATCTGCCCGGGTTTACCGCTGGGCAGCACCTCTACACGCAGCAGCACGGTGCCTTCCCAACCCCGCCGCTGGGCCATCTGCGGATACTCCGGCGCCGGGTTTTTCAGATACGCGGCGTTGGCCGAAGCGGGCGTAACCGGGGCCGGCGCGGGTGGTGCGGGTGCAGGTGGTGCCGGGGCGGCCACTGGGGCTGGCGGCGGCGCTTCGACCGGTTTGGGCTGTGGTTTGGGTGCTTGCTTGACCACAGGCTTGGGCACGGGCTTTGGCTTGGGTTTGGGCTTGGCGGCCAGTTCGTCGATCACGGGTGGTGGTGGCGGCGGCTCGACGACGGGTGGTGCAGGCGCAGGCGGTGGCGGTTCGACCACAGGGGGCGCGGGCGCTGCGAACTCGATGGTCATGGGCGGCACTTGCGGTGGCACCACGGGCAGCTCTGGCGTGGGTGCCTGGCTTACCCAGTACGCCGCAGCGCCGTGCAAAGCCAGCACCAGCAGGCCCAACACCAACTTGTCGCGGCGCTTGAGCCCGCTGACGGGCGTGCGTTGCAGGCGCAGCTGACCAAGCGGTAGGCGAAGCGTGCGTCCAAGCTCGACCAGGTCACCCGGGGCCGGGCGCCATGGCTGGTCGTAGGCCCTGACGGCCGACTGGACATTACCCATTGATCAAACTCCTGGGGTCTCGATTCAGGTATGGCTGAATCATCAGGGCCAGAGGCTTATCTCTTAAAGTAATGTTTAAAATTATAGTTATAACTTAAGTGAATATTGTTTTTGGAGGGTAGCGTGAAGGCCAAGAACTGCGCGGGCTGTGGCTGACCAAGCAAAACTCGATGCTTTGTGGGCATGCAAAATATTCAGGCAAGGCATGGAATTGCAGGCATAAAAAACCCGGGACCATGCCCGGGCTCTCATTACCTGAAGAGGCTCAGATATCCGCCACCTTCTGCCAAACCTTCGGCCGGAAGAACAATGTCTCCCCCCGCGCCAGCCCGGTCAGGCTGTCATGGTCTTTCACCACCTCGGCCTCGATCAGCTCGCTCTGCCCCTCGACTTTCAAGGTCACCCGGGTAGTCGCGCCCAACGGGCGAATATCCCGCACCTCGGCCGCATGGTGCCCTTCGGTCTCATGCCGCGACAGCGACACTTCGTGCGGGCGGAACAGCACATGGTGGCCTTCGCTCAGGGCCAGGCGGTTGGAGTCGCCCAGGAAGTGGTAGACGAAGTCGTTGGCCGGCTGCTCGTACACTTCGCCCGGCGAGCCGATCTGCTCGATCACGCCCTTGTTCATCACCACGATGCGGTCGGCCACTTCCATGGCTTCTTCCTGGTCGTGGGTCACGAATACCGAGGTCAGGTTGATGTCTTCGTGCAGCCGCGCCAGCCAGCGGCGCAGCTCTTTGCGCACCTTGGCATCCAGCGCACCGAACGGCTCGTCCAGCAGCAGCACCTTGGGCTCCACCGCCAGCGCGCGGGCCAAGGCGATACGCTGACGCTGACCGCCAGACAGCTGTTCGGGGTAGCGGTCGGACAACCAGTCCAGCTGCACCATGTTCAGCAGCTCATGCACCTTCTCGGCGATCTTGCTCTCGCTCGGGCGCTCGCCCTTGGGCTTCATGCGCAGGCCGAAAGCGACGTTGTCGAACACACTCATGTGGCGGAACAGCGCGTAGTGCTGGAACACGAAACCGACGTTGCGGTCACGCACGTCATGGCCGGACACGTCTTCGCCATGGAACACGATATTGCCCTGGTCCGGGGTTTCCAGGCCGGCGATGATGCGCAGCAGCGTGGTCTTGCCACAGCCGGACGGGCCGAGCAAAGCCACCAGCTCGCCGCTGTTGATGTCCAGGTTGATGTTGTCCAGGGCCTGGAAGCTGTTGAAGCGCTTGCTGACGTTACGAACTTCGATCGACATGAATCATTCCTCCGCGGCGCTGTGGCGCAGGCGGTTAATACGGTTCTCGCTCCACTGCTTGAGCAGCAGGATGAAGAGCGCCAGGATCAGCAACAGGCTGGCCACGCTGAAGGCCGCGACGTGGTTGTACTCGTTGTAGAGGATCTCCACGTGCAGCGGCAAGGTGTTGGTCACGCCACGAATGTGGCCCGACACCACCGACACCGCGCCAAACTCGCCCATGGCCCGTGCGGTACACAGCACCACGCCATAGATCAGGCCCCATTTGATGTTGGGCAAGGTCACGTGCCAGAACATCTGCCAGCCATTGGCGCCGAGCAGTCGCGCGGCCTCCTCTTCTTGCGTGCCCTGCTCCTGCATCAGCGGGATCAGTTCACGGGCCACGAACGGCACGGTGACGAAAATGGTCGCCAGGACGATGCCCGGTAGGGCAAACACGATCTGGATGTCGTGGTCCTGCAACCAGGGGCCGAACAGGCCTTGCGCACCGAACATCAGCACGTAGACCAGGCCGGCGATCACCGGCGACACCGAGAACGGCAGGTCGATCAGGGTGACCAGGATGCTCTTGCCACGGAAGGTGTACTTGCTGACGCACCAGGCGGCGCTGACGCCAAACACCAGGTTGAGCGGCACCGAGATGACGACTGCGAGCAGCGTCAGCTTCAGTGCCGACAAGGCGTCGGGCTCGAAGATAGCCTCGAAGAAGGTACCAAAACCGTTCTTCAGCGCCTGCGACACCACGATCACCAGCGGCAACAGCAGGAACAGGGCGAACACCAGCCAGCCAAGGCCGATCAGGATACGCCGCGAAGTGGCGTTGCCACGACGGGCGGCGTTGGCGGCCGCGCTTGCACTCAGGGATGAACTGGACATGCCGGCCTCCTTCAAGGGGTTTCGATGCGGCGCTGCAACAGGTTGATCAGCAGCAGCAGGATGAAGGAAACCACCAGCATCAGCACGCCGATGGCGGTTGCGCCGGTGTAGTCGTACTGGTCGAGCTTGACCATGATCAGCAGCGGCAGGATCTCGGTCTTCATCGGCATGTTGCCGGCGATGAAGATCACCGAACCATACTCACCCACGCCACGGGCGAAGGCCAGGGCGAAGCCGGTGAGCCAGGCAGGCAGCAAGGCCGGCGCCAGTACATGGCGGAACACCTGCAGCGGCTTGGCGCCCAGGCAGGCAGCGGCCTCTTCCACTTCACGCGGGATGTCGGCCAGTACCGGCTGAACCGTGCGCACTACGAACGGCAAGGTGACGAAGGTCAGCGCCAGGGTGATACCCAGCGGGGTGTAGGCGATCTTGAAGCCAAGGTCGGTGGCGAACTGGCCAACCCAGCCCGCGGGCGCGTACAGGGCGGTCAAGGCGATACCGGCAACGGCGGTAGGCAGGGCGAACGGCAGGTCGATCATCGCATCGATGATCTTGCGCCCGGGGAAGGTGTAGCGCACCAGCACCCAGGCCAGCAGGGTGCCGATCACACCGTTGATGATGGCGGCGAACAGGGCGGTGCCGAAACTCAGCTTGAGCGCGGCGAGTACCCGCGGCGCACTGACGATGTTCCAGAACTGCTCCCAGGTCAGCTGCGCGGCATGAATGAACATGGCTGCCAGCGGTATCAGCACGATCAGGCTGAGGTACACCAAGGTGTAGCCCAGCGTCAGCCCGAAGCCGGGTATGACGGGGGAAATACGACGTGACATAAGTATCCCTGGTTGAACGCACGAAGCCCGGAATCGATCCCGGGCTGGTGCAAGCTTTTGAATCCTGGGGCTACTTTGCAGCCCATTCGCGGCACAAGGCCGCTCCTACAGGGGATCGCGATTCCATGTAGGAGCGGCCTTGTGCCGCGAATGGGCCGCAACGCGGCCCCGCTTTTCCATGGCCCTTACTGTGCCTGATAGATCTGGTCGAACACACCGCCATCATTGAAGAATTTGGGTTGTGCAGTTTTCCAGCCACCGAAGTCCTTGTCGATGGTTACCAGGTCCAGTTTCGGGAATTGCTTGCCGAATTCGGCAGCAACTTTCTCGTCACGCGGGCGGTAGAAGTTCTCGGCGGCAATTTTCTGCCCGGCCGGGCTGTACAGGTGCTTGAGGTATTCGGTGGCAATCTCGGTATTGCCCTTCTTCTCGGCGTTCTTGTCCACCACGGCCACTGGCGGTTCGGCCAGGATCGACAGCGACGGCACGACGATGTCGAACTTGTCGGCGCCACCGTCTTCCTTCAGCGCCAGGAAGGCTTCGTTTTCCCAGGCCAGCAACACGTCGCCCTGGCCGTTGTTGACGAAGGTGATGGTCGAGCCACGGGCGCCGGTGTCCAGCACCGGTACGTGCTTGAACAGCTCCTGCACGTATTCCTTGGCCTTCTCTTCGCTACCGCCGGCCTTCAGGCCGTAGGCCCAGGCGGCCAGGAAGTTCCAGCGCGCACCGCCGGAGGTTTTCGGGTTGGGGGTGATGACCGACACGTCTTTCTTGATCAGGTCGCCCCAGTCCTTGATGCCTTTCGGGTTGCCCTTGCGCACCAGGAACACGATGGTCGAGGTGTACGGGGTGCTGGCGTCCGGCAGGCGGGTCTGCCAGTTGTCCGGCAGGGTCTTGCCGAGCTTGGCGACTTCGTCGATGTCACCGGCCAGGGCCAGGGTCACCACGTCGGCGCGCAGGCCGTCGATCACCGCACGGGCCTGCTTGCCCGAGCCACCGTGGGACTGCTGGATCTTCACCTTGTCGCCCGGGTGGGCCTGCTGCCAGTGCTTGATGAACTCGGCGTTGTACTGCTGGTACAGCTCGCGGGTCGGGTCGTAGGACACGTTCAGCAGTTCGTAGTCCTTGGCGATGGCGGAACCGGCAAAAACAGCGCTGGCCAAAGCGGCAAGCGCATAACGGCGGATGGACATGGTGAAGCTCCCGATTGGCATTTTTCTAGTTTTGAATGTGAGGCGCGATCAGCCGGCCTTGTTGCCGGGCTGTTGCAGGCGGAACTTCTCCTTGCGCTCGATCTGTACGACCTGAGCGTTGTGCACAGTGATC
Organism: Pseudomonas sp. yb_9; assembly: GCF_043103635.1. Taxonomy (NCBI): domain Bacteria; kingdom Pseudomonadati; phylum Pseudomonadota; class Gammaproteobacteria; order Pseudomonadales; family Pseudomonadaceae; genus Pseudomonas; species Pseudomonas sp. yb_9. The sequence continues at coordinate 234,813 of NZ_JBICKA010000047.1, forward strand.
TCCACCGCACCGAAACGCAGGTCGCGCAAGGCGCTCTGGATTTCACGCAGAATGGTGGCTTCGTCCTGACCGTCGATGCTACGCAGAGATGCACTCATGCTCGTTCTCCTTGGAGTGAGGGTGCCGGGCAGAGGTTTGAAGGGGATTTGCGCCTGGCTTGAGGGCAATAGTAGTGAGGCGGAGTTATTCTTAAAAATACTGTTTAAGAATGTTTATATAACCAAATTAAAATCACGATTTTACAGGCGACAACAACCTCTGTGGGAGCGGGCGTGCCCGCGAATGCGGCAGTGAATCCACCACCGCATTCGCGGGCACGCCTGCTCCCACAGTGTTCAGTGTTGGGTTTTAGTGCTGTTTTCAGGCTCACGGATCTTGTACCAGGCCACATACAAGGCCGGCAGGAACAACAGCGTCAGCAGGGTGGCCACAATGATCCCGCCAATCATGGCGTACGCCATCGGCCCCCAGAACACTTCGCGGGCAATCGGGATCATGCCCAGGCTCGCCGCCGCCGCCGTCAGCAATATCGGCCGGCGCCGGTGGTTAGTAGCCTCCACCACCGCGTCCCAGGGCGAGAAGCCCTGGGCCTCCAACTCGTCGATCTGGGTCACCAGGATCACCGAGTTGCGAATGATGATACCCGCCAGCGCGAGGATGCCGAGAATCGCCACAAAGCCCATGGGCGTGCCTGTGGGCACCAGTGCGATGATCACGCCAATCAGCCCCAGCGGCGCCACGCTCACCACCAGGAACAGCTTCTGCACGCTGTGCAGCTGGATCATCAGGAAAGTGGCCATGAGGAACAGCATCAGCGGGATCACCTTGCGGATCGGCCCTTGCGCCTTGGCGCTTTCCTCCACCGTACCGCCGGTAGCCACCTCGAAGCCCACCGGCAGCTTGCTGGCGAATTCGTCGATCTTCGGCTTCAGCTGGGCCACCAGGTCGGTGGGCTGGATGTCGCCGTTGACCGACGCCTTGATGGTGATGGTCGGTTTGCGGTCCCGCCGCCACACCAGCGGCTGCTCCAGCTCATAACGCACCGTGGCGAACGACAGCAACGGGATCGAGGTGCCGTTGGGCGTGAGGATCTGCAGGTTCTGCAGGGTATCAGGCGAGCCGCGCTCGCTGTTTTCGGCACGGGCCACCACGTTGACCAGGTAGATGTTGTCATTGACCTGGGTGATCTGCACGCCGCTGACGATGCTGTTCATCACATTGGCCACGTCTTCCGACGACAACCCTAGCTGGCGTGCCTTGTCCTGGGCGATTTCCACGCGCAGCACCTTACCCGGCTCGTTCCAGTCATAGATCATCTCGCCGATGTGCTCGTTCTGGTCGAGCAAGGTGGCCAGTTCGATGGCATGCTTGCGCACTTCGTCGATGTTGGCACCACTGACCCGATACTGGATCGGCCGCCCTACCGGCGGGCCCATTTCCAGCGACTGTACGTTGGTACCAATGCCGACGAACTCTTCGTGCAGGATCTTCTGCAAACGAGCCATCATGGCCTGACGCTCTTCGAAGCCTTTGCTGACGATCACCAACTGCGCGTAGTACGGGTTCTGCAATTGTTGGTCGAGGGGAAGGTAAAAACGAATGGCACCCTGGCCGATGTAGGTGCTCCAGTGCACCAGGTCCGGGTCATCCTTGATCCGTGCCTCGAAGCGGTCGACCACCTTGCGCGTCTCCTCGATCGAGGCGTTTTGCGGCAGGTTGAGGTCGACCAGGATTTCCGGGCGGTCCGAGGACGGGAAGAACTGGTTCTGCACAAAGCGCTCGCAGAAAATGGCCAGCACAAACAACAGCACGGTGCCGATGATGGTCAGCCAGCGGTTGCGCATGCACCACAGCAGGCCATGTTCGAAAGCCTTGCCCAGGCGGCCAGGCTCGGCTTCATGGGGTTTGACCTTGCTGCTAAGGATGTGTACGCCCAGCACGGGCGCGAAGAACACCGCCACCACCCATGACACGATCAGCGCCACGGCAATCACGGCAAACAGGGTGTAGGTATATTCACCGGCCGAACTGGCGTTCAGGCCGATCGGCACGAAACCGGCCACAGTCACCAGGGTGCCGGTCAGCATGGGGAAGGCTGTGGAGGTGTAGGCAAACGTCGCCGCCTGCTCCTTGCTTTCACCCATCTCCAGCCGCGTGACCATCACCTCCACGGTGATCATTGCATCGTCCACCAGCAGACCAAGCGCAATGATCAGCGCCCCCAGCGAAATCCGCTGCATGGTGATGCCGCTGTACTCCATGAATACGAACACCATGGCCAGCACCAGCGGGATCGAACACGCCACCACCAGGCCTGCGCGCACGCCCAGGCTGATGAAACTCACCCCCAGTACGATCACTACCGCCTCGAACAGTGCGCTGGTGAAGCCGCCGACGGCCTGTTTCACCACCACCGCCTGGTCCGACACGGTGTGTACCCCAACCCCTATCGGCAAGTCCTCGACCACTTTGTCCATACGCTTTTTCAGCGCCGCACCGAACACCTGGATGTTGCCCCCGGCCTTCATGCCGATGGCCAGCCCAAGCGCGGTCTGGCCGTTGTAGCGGAACATGGGTGACGGCGGGTCGACATACCCGCGTTCGATATCCGCAATATCCGCCAGGCGGAAGAAGCGGTCATTGATGCGCAGGTTGACCGTTTCCAGGTCTTTTTCCGAGGCGAACTGCCCGGTGGTGCGCACCGAAATGCGCTCGGGGCCGGCCTCGATCACGCCGGCCGGGGTCACGGCGTTCTGCGATTGCAAGGCCTGCATGACCTGGCGCTGGTCAATGCCCAGCGCAGCCAGCTTGCGGGTGGAGAAGTTCAGGTACAGCACTTCATCCTGGGTACCGACCAACTCGATCTTACCGATGTTGGGCACATCGCGGACCTCAGCCCTGGCTTGCTCCACGTAGTCGCGCAACTGGCGCAGGGTAAGGCCATCGGAGGTAAAGGCGTAGATCGAGCCGAATACATCACCGAATTCGTCATTGAACGCAGGCCCCTGGATGCCCTGAGGGAACTGGCCGCGAATGTCCTGGATCTTCTTGCGCACCTGGTACCAGATGTCCGGGATGTCCTTGGCCTTGGTGGTGTCGCGCAGGTACACGTAGACCGTGGACTCACCCGGCCGGGTGTAGCTTTTGGTGTAATCGAGGGAATCGAGTTCTTCGAGTTTCTTTTCGATGCGGTCGGTGACCTGGTACAGCGTCTCGTCCTGGGTCGCGCCTGGCCAACGGGTCTGGATCACCATGGTCTTGATGGTGAACGACGGGTCTTCCTCACGGCCCAGGTTGAAATAGGAAAATATCCCCATCAGCAGGCCAACGAACATCAGGTACCAGACGAAGGATTGATGCTTGAGTGCCCAGTCGGACAGGTTGAAGCTTCCTTTCATTGCGCATCCTCGTCGAAGGTGACCTTCTGGCCAGGCTTGAGGCTGTTCACACCTGCGGTCACGACGCGCTCGCCAGGCTGCACGCCCGACGTCAGGACGATGCTGTCGGCGGTGCGGTCGATCAACGCCACATCACGGGTGGCCACGGTCTTCTGCTGCGTGTCGATCACCCACACCTGGGTTTTGCCGTCACGTTCCAGCAAGGCACTCGCGGGTAGCTCGCTGCGTGGCGTCACTTCCGCGCTCAAGGTCACGCTGATGGCGGTGCCCAGGTGGAACGCCGCCGGTGTGCTCGCCAGGGTCAGCCGGGCGCGTCGGGTGCGGGTGGTGGCGTCGGCCTGGGGTTCCAGCTCGCGCAGGCTGGCCGTGGTGTTGATGGTCGGGTCCAGTTGCGAGGCCACGGTAAAGGTCAGGCCCTGGCTCAACTGCTCGGCCAGGCCGATCGGCAGGTCGATCACCGCTTCCTTCACATCCGGCCGGGCCAGGGTTACCACGGCCTGGCCTGCGGTGACGGTTTGCCCGGCTTCGGCCTGCCAGGCGGTGATCACGGCAGCGTGGTCGGTGCGCAAGGTGCTGTAGTCAAGCTGGTCACGGGCTTGGCTGAGCGCCGAGCGCGCCTGCTCCAGTGCTGCGCTGGTGGTTTTCAGGTTGGTCTGGGCGATATCCAGCTGGGCCTGGGCGCCCACTCCGCGGTCGTACAGCTGCTGCTGGCGGCGGGCATCGGCCTGGGCGTTGATCCACTGGGCCTGCACCTTGGCCAGGTCGCCTTCGGCGGCACGCAGCTGGTTTTGCTGGTCGGTCGGGTCGAGGGTAGCCAAGGTGTCGCCCGGCTTCACCTGGGCGCCCACGTCCAGCCAACGCCGGGCAATACGGCCGGAAACCCGAAAGCCCAGGGTGCTTTCAAAGCGCGCCTGGATACTGCCGGCAAAACGACCCAGCTGCGACTCGACCTGGGGTTCGACCTTCACCGACAACACCGGCCGAATCGGCTCTGGCGCCTCGTCCTCGCTGCTGCAACCCACCAGCAGCACGCCAGCCGACAGCATCAGCAGCAGGCGCTTCATAGCTCACCCCCTTGGGCCTTGGCGTCGACCTTCTGAACCTGCATGCCGGGGTGCAATAACTGGCCGCCATTGACCACCACGGTCTCGCCGCCTTTAAGGCCGCTGGCGACCACAATTTTGCCGGTGAGGTAACGGCTGACTTCGACTTTGCGCAGTTCCACCTTGTCGCCCTCGCCTACCACCCACACGGCGGGCTCATGCAGGGCTTTTGTCAGTGCCGACCACGGTAGCTCGACGCTGGGCCGGCCTTGGGCATTGGTGGTGGCGGTGACCGGTGCGCCCAACTGCATGCCCACGGGCACATCTTTCAGGCCTACCTTGACCTGCACCGTGCCGCTTTGCGCCGATACCGTGGGGGTGATTTCACGCACGAAGCCATGTGCCTGGACCTTGGGGTTGTCCAGCAGGCTGACGATCACCCCGGCATCGCTGGGCGGCGCCACCAGCAGCGATTCGTACACGTTGAACACCGCATCACGGTCGCCATCGGTGGCCAGGCTGAAGATGGGCATCGTGGCCTGCACCACCTGGCCGACTTCGGCCTGACGCTCGGTGATGACCCCCGCGGCCTCGGAGACCAGTGCGGTGTAGCTGAGCTGTTCGTTGGCGTTGGCCAGTTGCGCCTGGGCGGCCTTGAGCGCGCTCTGGTTGCTGCGCAGCGCGGCTTCGGCGGAGTCGTATTCACTTTGGCTGGTGTAGCCCTTGGGCAGCAGTTTTTGCTGGCGCACAAAGGCGGCGCTGGTCTGGGTGACCCGCGCCTGGGCGGCGAACACCTCGGCCTTGGCCGAGTCGACGTTGTTCTGCAGGTCTTTCGGGTCCAGCCGGGCCAGCACCTGGTTGGCCTTGACGTGGTCGCCCACATCGACGCTGCGCGAAATGATCTTTCCGCCCACACGGAACGACAGGTCAGTCTGCACCCGCGCTTGCACATCGCCCGTCAGGGTGACCCTGGCAGCGAAATCGGTGGGTTGGACCTGTTGCACACCGACCCGAGGCAGCGTCTCGGGGACCTCTTCCTTGCTACAGCCGGTGAGCATGGACAGCAAGCCCAAGCCTGCCAGCAACAGTGGACGCGTCACCCTCATGCAGGCTCCTAGCTTGCGCACAAATGATTTGTGAGATGCGACTGTCAGCGTAGTTCAGGGTTCGATAAACATCACTGACGGATAGAGGACGTATGCGCGTCAGGGCATCAAGGTGCACGCCTCGATTTTTTCGGTGCTTATCAGATCGAGCGCCGCCCGCGCGGCGCATCGCGAGCTGTGCTCGCTCCTACGTTAGTTTCGGGCCAATTATTCCCGGGGGATTTGCGCGCGTACGCCTTGACGCATGGCGTTATATTGCGTCATACCAACAACTCGGTATTGGGCGTCTGCCACAAGATTGACTGGCCCGAAAAAACGTAGGAGCGAGCACAGCTCGCGATGCGCCGCGCAGGCGGCGCTCGATCTGATAGGCGCTAACAATGGCCAGCCATGCACCTGGCTGCCCTGACACCCCACAGAGCCGAAACCCTGCGGGGATGTCTACACAGTCAGGCCGACGCCGCAACCTGCGCCGGGCGCTTGACCTGTGGCTGCGAAGCATTGGCCGCCGCACCCTCTTCGATCGCCTGCTGAATCGCCTTGCGACGACGCTCTTCGGCCTGGCGGCTGAAGTACCAGACAAAGAAGGTCACCAGCGACACCGACAGCAGGATCAGGCTGGCCACGGCGTTGATCTCTGGCTTCACGCCCAGGCGCACGGCCGAGAACACTTCCATCGGCAAGGTGGTCGAGCCCGGGCCGGACACGAAGCTGGCCAGTACCAGGTCGTCCAGCGACAGCGCGAACGACATCATGCCTCCCGCCGCCAGCGATGGCGCGATCATCGGGATGGTGATCAGGAAGAACACCTTCCACGGCTTGGCACCCAGGTCCATTGCCGCTTCTTCGATCGACAGGTCCAGCTCGCGCAGGCGTGCCGACACCACCACCGCCACGTACGCTGCACAGAACGTGGTGTGGGCGATCCAGATGGTCACGATGCCACGCTCCTGCGGCCAGCCGATCATCTGCGCCATGGCCACGAACAGCAGCAACAGCGACAGACCGGTGATCACTTCAGGCATTACCAGCGGCGCGGTGACCAGGCCACCGAACAGCGTACGGCCCTTGAAGCGGGTGACCCGGGTCAGCACAAAGGCCGCCAGGGTACCCAGCGCTACCGCAGCCACCGCCGTGTAGCAGGCGATTTCCAGCGAGCGCATCACCGAACCCATCAGCTGGGTGTTGTCGAGCAGGCCGACGTACCACTTCACCGACCAACCGCCCCACACCGTTACCAGCTTGGAGGCGTTGAACGAGTAGATCACCAAAATCAGCATCGGCAGGTAGATGAACAGCAAGCCCAGCACCAGCATCAGCTTGGAGAAACTGAAGCGTTTCATGCGCGGCCCTCCATTTCTTTGGCCTGGCTGCGGTTGAACAGCAGGATCGGCACGATCAGGATCGCCAGCATCACCACCGCCAGGGCAGAGGCCACCGGCCAGTCACGGTTGTTGAAGAACTCTTGCCACAGCACCTTACCGATCATCAGGGTTTCCGGGCCGCCGAGCAGTTCAGGGATCACGAACTCGCCCACCACCGGGATGAACACCAGCATGCAGCCGGCGATGATGCCGTTTTTCGACAGCGGCACGGTGATCTTCCAGAAGCTGTTGAAAGTGCTCGAACCCAGGTCCGAAGCGGCCTCCAGCAACGAAGGGTCATGCTTCACCAGGTTGGCGAACAGCGGCAGGATCATGAACGGCAGGTACGAATAGACCACGCCGATGTACACCGCCAGGTTGGTGTTGAGGATTTGCAGCGGCTGGTCGATCAACCCGGTCCACAGCAGGAAGCCGTTGAGCAGGCCGTTGTTGCTGAGGATGCCCATCCAGGCATAGACGCGGATCAGGATCGCGGTCCAGGTCGGCATCATGATCAGCAGCAGCAATACCGTCTGCGTCTCCTTCTTGGCGTTGGCGATGGCATAGGCCATCGGGTAGCCGATCAGCAGGCACAGCAGGGTGCTGAAGAAGGCCATCTTCAACGAGCCCAGGTAGGCCGAGATGTACAGCTCATCCTCGGTCAGCAGGCCGTAGTTGGCCAGGTTGAGTACCAGCTGGATCTTGTCTTCGACGTAGCTGTAGATCTCGGTATACGGCGGGATCGCCACGTCAGCTTCGGCAAAGCTGATCTTCAACACGATGAAGAACGGCAGCATGAAGAACAGGAACAGCCAGATGAACGGCACGCCGATCACCAGGTGCCGCCCCTCCGGAATGATGCGCTGGAGTGCTCGCTTGAGCTTGCGAGGTTTCATGACCGCAGTACCACGCCGCTGTCGTCTTCCCACCACACGTACACTTCATCGCCCCAGGTCGGGCGGGTGCCCTGGCGCTCGGCGTTGGCAACGAACGACTGGACGATCTTGCCGCTCGGCAGCTCTACGTAGAACACCGAATGGCCACCCAGGTAGGCGATGTCGTGCACCTTTCCGCGCGACCAGTTGTGCTCGCAGGTCGGCTGCTGGGTAGTGACCAGCATCTTTTCCGGGCGCAAGGCGTAGGTGATGTGCTTGTCTTCCACCGAGGTGGTGATGCCGTGGCCGACGTAGATCTTGCGCTCCAGCTCCGGGCTGGCAATGATCGCGTGGCCTTCGGCATCGTCGACCACTTCACCTTCGAACAGGTTGACGTTACCGATGAACTCGCACACCAAGCGGCTGGTGGGGGTCTCGTAGATGTCCACCGGCGAGCCGATCTGGGCAATCCAGCCCAGGTGCATGATGGCGATGCGCTGGGCCATGGTCATGGCCTCTTCCTGGTCGTGGGTCACCATTACGCAGGTCACACCCACGCGCTCGATGATCTCTACCAGCTCCAGCTGCATCTGCGAACGCAGTTTCTTGTCCAGCGCGCCCATCGGCTCGTCGAGCAGCAGCAGCTTGGGGCGCTTGGCCAGGGAGCGTGCCAGGGCCACACGCTGACGCTGACCACCGGACAGCTGGTGCGGCTTGCGCTTGGCGTACTGGGTCATGTGCACCAGCTTGAGCATCTCGGCCACGCGGGCGTCAATCTCGGCCTTGGGCATCTTGTCCTGCTGCAGGCCGAAGGCGATGTTCTGCGCCACGGTCATGTGCGGGAACAGCGCGTAGGACTGGAACATCATGTTGATCGGCCGCTCGTAGGGCGGCATGTCGGTGATGTCTACGCCATCGAGGAAAATCCGCCCTTCCGTCGGGCGCTCGAAGCCGGCCAGCATGCGCAGCAAGGTGGACTTGCCCGAGCCGGAGCCGCCCAGCAGGGCGAAGATCTCGCCCTTGCGGATTTCCAGGGACACATCGTCCACGGCTACGGTTTCGTCGAATTTTTTCGTAACCCGGTCGATCTTGACCAGCACCTGCTTGGGTTGCTGGCCACCCTCGAGGGCTTTTTTATAGGCACCGGAGGCAACTGCCATGAGTGAAACTCCCAACAAGATTTTTGTACCCGCGCGGCCTGGTCTGCAGGTGCGCTGCGGGTCTGGATAATTACTTGCCCGACTTGACCTTGGTCCAGCTGCGGGTCATCAGCCGTTGCACCTTGGGTGGCAACTCTGAGTTCACGAACATCTTGTCCAGCACTTCCTGCGGTGGGTAAACCGCGGCGTCAGTCCTCACGGCCTGGTCCATCAGGTCGCCAGCCTTGGGGTTCGGGTTGGCGTAACCGACGTAATCACTGACCTGGGCGATAACCTCAGGTTTCAGCAAATAGTTGATGAAGGCATGGGCCTCTTTGACGTTCTTGGCGTCCTTAGGGATCGCCAGCACGTCGAACCAGAGGTTGCCGCCTTCCTTGGGAATGGCGTAGGCCAGGTTCACGCCCTTCTTCGCTTCTTCAGCGCGGGCCTTGGCCTGGAACACATCACCCGAGAAACCCGCCGCGACGCAAATGTCGCCATTGGCCAGGTCGGTGATGTACTTGGACGAGTGGAAGTAGGTCACGTACGGGCGCACGGCCAGCAGCTTCTGCTCGGCTTTTGCGTAATCCTTGGGGTCGGTGCTGTTGGGGTTGAGCCCCATGTAGTTGAGCACCGCCGGGAGCATTTCATCCGCCGAGTCGAGGAAGGCCACACCGCACTTGGAGAGCTTCTTCATGTTCTCGGGCTCGAACAAAACGGCCCAGGAGTCGATGGTGTCCACGCCCAGCACGGCCTTCACCTTGTCGACGTTGTAACCGATGCCGTTGGTGCCCCACAGGTAAGGCACGGCGTACTGGTTGCCCGGGTCGTTCTTTTCCAGGCGCTTCATCAACGCCGGGTCGAGGTTGGAATAGTTGGGCAGCAGGCTCTTGTCGAGCTTCTGGAACGCGCCCGCCTTGATCTGCTTGCCGAGGAAATGGTTGGACGGCACCACCACGTCATAGCCGGTGTTACCGGCCAGCAGCTTGCCTTCCAGGGTTTCGTTGGAGTCGAACACGTCCTGCACGGGCTTGATGCCCGTGGCTGTCTCGAAGTCCGCGAGTGTGGTTGGGCCGATGTAGTCGGACCAGTTGTAGAAGTGCACCGTAGGCGCCGCTTGGACGCTGCATGCCAGCGTCAGGCCCGCACCAGCCATCAAGGCCTTGCGGAATACAGAAATAGACAAGTGGGTGCTCCTCACAATCAGTGCCTGGGTAGCGACAATGCTGCCGCACACGCAAAACCGGCGCGCAACTTACCTTCGCAGCTTCGATGCCGCAATCATCAATTGCCTTTCACTGGCTCTGAGCCGGGAAGCCCCGGCCCAGAGGTGCCGCATCGAGCTTATTTGCCCGACTTGATCTTGGTCCAGCTGCGGGTGATCACACGCTGGGCAGAAGCTTCAGGCGCAGCGATGGCGTACAGCTGCTTCTTCACTTCGGCTGGCGGGTAGATGCTCGGGTCGCTGGTGATGTCTTTGTCCACGAACGGAGTGGCAGCAGCGTTGCCATTCGGGAAGCGCACGGCGTTGGTGATTTCAGCCATGATTTCTGGCTGCATCAGGAAGTCCATGAACTGGTAGGCAGCGTCTTTATGCTCGGCATCTTTCGGGATGGCGACCATGTCGTAGAAGGTGCCGGCACCTTCTTTCGGAATCACGTAGTCCACTTTGACCTTGTCGCCAGCTTCGTGGGCGCGGGCCTTGGACTGCTCCAGGTCACCCGAGTAACCGACGGCCACGCAGATGTTGCCGTTGGCCATGTCGCCGATGTACTTGGACGAGTGGAAGTAGGTGATCGAAGGACGAATCTTGAGGAACAGATCCTCGGCGGCCTTCAGGTCTTCTTTCTTGGTGCTGTTGCTCGGCAGGCCCAGGTAGTGCAGCGCGGCAGGCAGCATTTCGGTCGGAGCGTCGAGGAAGCTCACGCCGCAGCTCTTGAGCTTGGCGATGTTCTCAGGCTTGAACACCACGTCCCACGAGTCGATCTTGTCCACGCCCAGCGCGGCCTTGACTTTCTCCGGGTTGTAGCCGATGCCGATCGAACCCCACATGTACGGGAAGGCGTGCTTGTTGTCCTTGTCGCTGGCGTCGCCAACGGCTTTGAGCAGGTCGGTGTCGAGGTTCTTCCAGTTCGGCAGCTTGGAGCGGTCCAGTTCTTCGTACACACCGGCCTTGATCTGCTTGGCCAGGAAGTTGTTGGACGGCACCACGATGTCGTAGCCCGACTTGCCGGCCAGCAGCTTGGCTTCGAGGGTTTCGTTGCTGTCGAAGACGTCGTACTTGACCTTGATACCGGTCTGCTTCTCGAACTTGGCAATGGTGTCCGGTGCGATGTAGTCCGACCAGTTGTAGACGTTCAACACCTTGTCTTCAGCCTGTGCAGCAGTAGCCATGGCACCCATCAGGGCTGCGGCCAGCAACGTCTTGCCCATTTTATTCATGCGTCATGCTCCAGATTTTTTTGATTAGCCATCCGTTCAGCAGCCAGGTCCCGCAGTACACGCGTTTGGGCGACTGAAGCAGTCGCTAGTCTGGCAAGTTACAAGGCTCTGTTTCAAGGAAAGCAGGGCCTTGTAACGACTTAATGTCACATCGCTAGCCTAGCAGGTGATCAGTTGATCGCTTCGAGGGTGAGGTCCAGGCACTTGCGCGCCTTTTCCACCAGTTCGTCGATCTCCGCGTGGCTGATCACCAGCGGCGGGGCGATGATCATGGTGTCACCCACTGCGCGCATGATCAGGCCGTTCTCGAAGCAGAAGTTACGGCAGATCATGCCCACGCCCTTGCCTTCGTAACGGCTGCGCGTGGCCTTGTCCTTGACCAGCTCGATCGCGCCGAGCAGGCCCAGGCCGCGTACTTCGCCCACCAGCGGGTGGTCCTGCAGCTCACGCAAACGCTTTTGCAAATACGGTGCCGCTTCGGTGCGCGCCTTCTCGACAATGTGCTCGTCGCGCAGGATGCGCAGGTTTTCCAGGCCCACTGCAGCCGCTACCGGGTGACCCGAGTAGGTGAAGCCGTGGTTGAAGTCACCCCCTTCGCTGAGTACCTGGGCAACTTTGTCACGCACGATCACACCGCCCATGGGGATGTAACCGGAGGTCAGGCCCTTGGCGATGGTCATCAGGTCGGGCTTGAGGCCGTAGTAGTCAGAGCCGAACCACTCGCCGGTGCGGCCGAAACCACAGATGACTTCGTCGGCGACGAACAGGATGTCGTACTTGGCAAGGATCTCCTTCACCTTCGGCCAGTAGGTTTCCGGTGGGATGATCACGCCGCCGGCGCCCTGGATTGGCTCGGCAATGAAGGCGGCGACGTTGTCTTCGCCGACTTCGAGAATTTTCTTTTCCAGCTGCTCGGCTGCCCACACACCGAACTGGTCCGGGGTCATGTCGCCACCTTCACCGAACCAGTAAGGCTGCGGGATGTGCACGATGCCCGGGATCGGCAGGCCGCCCTGTTCGTGCATGCCGCTCATGCCGCCCAGGCTGGCACCGGCCACGGTGGAGCCGTGGTAGCCATTGATGCGGCCGATGATGGTCTGTTTGTGCGGTTTGCCCTTCAGCGCCCAGTAGTGGCGCACCATGCGCAGCACGGTGTCGTTGCCTTCGGAGCCGGAGCCGGTGAAGAACACATGGGTCATGCCCTCTGGCGCCACGTCGGTGATCGCCTTGGCCAGCTCCAGCGCAGGCGGGTGAGCGGTCTGGAAGAACAGGTTGTAGTACGGCAGTTCGCGCATCTGCTTTTCTGCCGCCTGCACCAGTTCTTCACGGCCGTAACCGACCGCCACGCACCACAGGCCGGCCATGCCGTCGAGGATCTTGTGCCCCTCGCTGTCCCACAAATGCACACCCTGGGCCTTGGTGATGATGCGCGGCCCCTTGGCTTTCAGCTGCTTGTAGTCACTGAAAGGTGCGAGATGATGCTCCCCGCTCAAGGTTTGCCATTCACGGGTTTGCGGGTTGTTGACGCTCATGTGCTTCTCCGTAATTCGACCGCCGCGCTCCAGCGGCACCAGGGTTTATCAGACAGCGAACAGCAGGAACTCACGCTCCCAGGAACTGATGACACGCTTGAAGTTCTCGTGCTCGGCGCGCTTGGTGGCGACGTAGCCGGTGATGAACTTCTTGCCCAGGTACTGCACCAGCGCGCGGCTGTTTTCCATGCGTTCCAGGGCGTCTTCGATGGTCAGCGGCAGGCGCAGGTTGCGGCGCTCGTAGCCACGGCCCTGTACTGGCGCGCTGGCCTCGATGGCTTCGACCATGCCGATGTAGCCACACAGCAGGCTGGCGGCGATGGCCAGGTACGGGTTGGCGTCGGCGCCCGGCAAGCGGTTCTCGACCCGACGGCTTTGCGGGCCGGCATCCGGTACGCGCAGGCCGACGGTGCGGTTTTCTTCGCCCCACTCCACGTTTACCGGCGCCGAGGTGTCAGGCAGGAAGCGGCGGAACGAGTTGACGTTGGGGGCGAACAGCGGCAGCGCCTCGGGGATGAACTTCTGCAGGCCACCGATGTGGTTGAGGAACAGCGCGCTCATGCTGCCGTCTTCGTTGCTGAAGATGTTCTTGCCGGTGGCCACGTCGATCACGCTCTGGTGCAGGTGCATGGCACTGCCCGGCTCGCCGGTCATCGGCTTGGCCATGAAGGTGGCGGCCACGTTGTGCTTGAGCGCCGCTTCGCGCATGGTGCGCTTGAACACCAGGATCTGGTCGGCCAGGTGCAGCGCGTCGCCGTGACGGAAGTTGATTTCCATCTGCGCCGTGCCGTCTTCGTGAATCAGCGTGTCCAGGTCCAGCTGTTGCAGTTCGCACCAGTCGTAGACGTCTTCGAACAGCGGGTCGAATTCGTTGGCGGCTTCGATCGAGAACGACTGGCGGCCGGTTTCCGGGCGGCCCGAACGGCCAACCGGCGGCTGCAGCGGGAAGTCCGGGTCTTCGCTGCGCTTGGTCAGGTAGAACTCCATCTCGGGCGCTACGATCGGCTGCCAGCCCTTGTCGGCGTAGAGCTTGAGCACTTTTTTCAGCACGTTGCGCGGCGACAGTTCGACCGGGTTGCCCTTCTTGTCGTAGGTGTCGTGGATCACCTGCGCGGTCGGCTCGATGGCCCACGGCACCAGGAACACCGCCTTCTCGTCAGGGCGGCAGATCATGTCGATGTCGGCCGGGTCGAGCAGTTCGTAATAGATGTCGTCGTCGACGTAGTCGCCGGTCACGGTCTGCAGCAGCACGCTCTCGGGCAGGCGCATGCCTTTTTCGGCGATGAATTTGTTGGTAGGCGAAATCTTGCCGCGCGTGATGCCGGTCAGGTCACTGATCATGCATTCGACTTCGGTGATCTTGTGCTCTTTCAACCAATCGGTGAGCTGGTCGAGGTTGTTACTCATAAATACCTCAGGAGGTAAGGTGGTCCACGCTCTGATTCTGGATGGAGTACATTGCTAAAGCAAAAACCCCCGCGCAGAGCCACAGTGGATACACTGAAAACAGCTGTGTCCGTAATGAGTTCAAAAGGCAGGAAGACGAAGCGAAGGGCGGCAAGCCGCTACGAGGGCGGGCCCGGAAGCGCCAAACGTCAATTATTGCGGCCAGGGCGGCCACGCCATTGACGAAGCTTGCAAAAACGGCGGAGGTACCCGACGGCACTGCGCAGGCAGTACTTTCAGGTCGCGGCAAGCGGACCATGTGACCCTCGTATTATTGTGTTTTGGGTTGAGACCGAGCTTAGCCTTGTTCATTTTTTTACACAACACCTCCGTAAAAAATAAAACACGGCGTGTCGGAGATAGCCCTTTACGCGGGAAATAGCGGATAATGGCTTGCCCCGATATGCAGCAAATCTGCCGTAGATGTGCCATTTCAGGGCATCATGGGGTTGGCTTGACATCAGTATGGCTTTTCGATTGACTGGTCCTGCAAGCCCCCCTTGATTGATATTTTTAACAACAAAGGTGTTGCATCATGTCGGTACCCCCGCGTGCCGTTCAGCTTAACGAAGCGAACGCGTTCCTTAAGGAACATCCTGAGGTTCTCTACGTTGACCTTCTGATTGCAGATATGAATGGTGTGGTGCGTGGCAAGCGCATCGAGCGCACCAGCCTCCACAAGGTTTACGAGAAAGGCATCAACCTGCCTGCCTCCCTCTTCGCCCTGGACATCAACGGTTCCACCGTCGAAAGCACCGGGCTTGGCCTGGACATCGGCGATGCTGACCGCATCTGCTACCCGATCCCTGGCACCCTCTCCAACGAACCCTGGCAAAAACGCCCGACCGCCCAGCTGCTGATGACCATGCACGAGCTGGAAGGCGAGCCGTTCTTCGCCGACCCGCGTGAAGTGCTGCGCCAGGTGGTGAGCAAGTTCACCGAGATGGGCCTGACCATCTGTGCCGCGTTCGAGCTGGAGTTCTACCTGATCGACCAGGAGAACGTGAACGGCCGCCCGCAGCCGCCGCGCTCGCCAATTTCGGGCAAACGCCCACAGTCGACCCAGGTGTACCTGATCGACGACCTCGACGAATATGCCGACTGCCTGCAGGACATCCTCGAAGGCGCGAAAGAGCAAGGCATCCCGGCCGACGCCATCGTCAAGGAAAGCGCCCCGGCGCAGTTCGAAGTTAACCTGCACCACGTGGCCGACCCGCTCAAGGCCTGCGACTACGCGGTACTGCTCAAGCGGTTGATCAAGAACATCGCCTACGACCATGAAATGGACACCACCTTCATGGCCAAGCCCTACCCGGGCCAGGCAGGCAACGGCCTGCATGTACACATTTCCGTGCTGGACAAAGATGGCAACAACATCTTCACCAGCGAGGATCCCGAGCAGAACGCCGCGCTACGTCACGCTGTCGGCGGTGTGCTCGAGACCCTGCCAGCGTCCATGGCGTTCCTCTGCCCGAACGTGAACTCGTACCGCCGCTTTGGCGCGCAGTTCTACGTACCGAACGCGCCGAGCTGGGGCCTGGACAACCGCACCGTGGCCCTGCGCGTGCCGACCGGCTCGCCGGACGCCGTGCGCATCGAGCACCGGGTGGCCGGTGCCGACGCCAACCCGTACCTGATGATGGCTGCCGTGCTGGCCGGTGTGCATCATGGCCTGACCAACAAGATCGAACCGGGTGAGCCGATTGAAGGCAACTCGTACGAGCAGCTGGAGCAGAGCCTGCCGAACAACCTGCGCGATGCCCTGCGCGAGCTGGACGACAGCGAGATCCTGAACAAGTACATCGATCCGAAGTACATCGACATCTTTGTCGCGTGCAAGGAAAGCGAGCTGGAGGAGTTCGAACACTCCATCTCCGACCTCGAGTACAACTGGTACCTGCACACCGTGTAAGCAAAAACGCCGCCCACAAGGGCGGCGTTTTTCATTGGGTTGCAGGCAACTCGATCCCTGTAGGAGCGGCCTTGCCACAGGCAGATACCTTACAAGGACTTCTCGAAAATCTTCGAATTACGCTGATAGTTGTACAGCGAAGCCCGAGCAGCCGGCAGTCGCTCAACCCCACTGGGCGCAAACCCGCGTTCGCGGAACCAGTGCGCCGTACGCGTAGTAAGTACAAACAAGGTATTCAACCCCATCTGCCGCGCCCGGCTCTCGATACGCTCCAGCAATTCATCCCCACGCCCGCCATGGCGATACTCCGGGTTCACCGCCAGACACGCCAGCTCCCCTGCCTCGGAGTCGGCAATCGGGTACAGCGCCGCACAGGCGATGATCATGCCCTCGCGCTCCACCACGCTGAACTGCTCGATTTCCCGCTCCAGGACCTCGCGCGAACGGCGCACCAGAATGCCCTGCTCTTCCAGCGGGCTGATCAGCTCCAACAAGCCACCCACGTCCTCGATGGTCGCCTCGCGCACCACCTCGAACTGCTCCTGCGACACCAGCGTACCGCCACCGCCACGGGTGAACAGCTCGGTCAGCAACGCGCCGTCTTCGGCATAGCTGACGATATGGCTACGCGCCACACCGCCCTTGCAGGCCTCGGCGGCGGCATCCAGCAGCTCGCCCTGGTAATCGCTGCCCAGTCGTTGAAGATGCGGGGCAACCTGCTGCGGGCGCAGCTCGCGCACCAGCTTGCCGTCAGCATCCAGCAGCCCCGGCTCTGCGCCGAACAGTAGCAGCTTGTCGGCGCCCAGCTCGATGGCAGCGCGGGTGGCCACGTCTTCGCAGGCCAGGTTGAAGATCTCGCCGGTGGGCGAGTAGCCGAGCGGCGACAGCAGCACGATGGAGCGCTCGTCGAGCAGGCGGCTGATGCCCTTGCGGTCGACCCGACGCACTTCACCGGTGTGGTGGTAGTCCACCCCTTCCAGCACGCCAATCGGCCGCGCAGTGACCAGGTTGCCGGACGCCACGCGCAGGCGCGAGCCCTGCATCGGCGAAGCAGCAATGTCCATCGACAGGCGTGCTTCGATGGCCAGGCGCAGGGCGCCGACAGCATCGATCACGCAGTCCAGGGTGGCGGCATCGGTGATGCGCAGGCCACGGTGGTAATGCGGGGTCAGCCCACGATCGGCCAGGCGGCTTTCGATCTGCGGGCGCGAGCCATGCACCAGCACCAGCCGCACGCCAAGACTGTGCAGCAGCACCAGGTCGTGGACGATGTTGCCGAAATTAGGGTGTTCCACCCCATCGCCAGGGAGCATGACCACGAAGGTGCAGTCGCGATGGGCATTGATGTACGGGGAGGCATGACGCAGCCAGTTGACGTAGTCGGGCATGACAGGGCCTGTGGATAAGTGGACGGAGAACGGCGGTACAGGGGCGTTCAGGATCATCGTCGGAACAGGCTTGCGGTCACGCGCGGTCTCCTCTAGGCAGGAACGAATCAGGTCAATGGACGTTTAGTTCAGGCAATAGTGCCGGATCAGGTCACGCAATAGACGCACGGTAGGCTCGATTCGTGACATTTCAAGGTATTCGCCAGGCTGGTGGGCACAGGCGATGTCGCCAGGGCCGAGCACGATGGTCTGGCAGCCCAGCTGCTGAAGATAAGGCGCTTCGGTGCCGAACGCCACCGCTTCGGCGCGGTGGCCGGTCAGGCGCTCCGCCACTTGCACAAGCTCGGCATCGGCGGCCTGCTCGAACGGCGGCACCTCCGGGAACAGCGGTGCGTAGTCGATGCGCACATCATGGCGCTCGGCCACCGGCACCAGCTTCTCGCGGATGGCGGCGCGCAGTTGCTCCACGTCCATGCCCGGCAATGGCCGCAGGTCGAACTCCAGGGCGCACTGGCCACAGATGCGGTTGGGGTTGTCACCCCCGTGGATACAGCCGAAGTTCATAGTCGGCGTCGGCACGGTGAACTGCGGGTTGCGGTAGGTTTGCTGCCATTGCTGGCGCAGGCCCATCAGCTCGCCCATCACCGCGTGCATGGCCTCCATGGCGCTGCGGCCCAGGTTTGGGTCCGACGAATGGCCGCTGCGCCCGAGGATGTCGATGCGGTCCATGAGGATGCCCTTGTGCATGCGGATCGGCCGCAGCCCGGTCGGCTCACCGATTACCGCCGCACGGCCCAACGGCTGGCCGGCTTCGGCCAGGGCGCGGGCGCCGGACATTGAGCTTTCTTCGTCGCAAGTGGCCAGAATCAGCAATGGCTGCTTGAAGTCGTGCTCCAGCAGCGGGATGACAGCTTCGATGACCAGGGCAAAGAAGCCCTTCATGTCGCAGCTGCCCAGGCCGACCCAGCGGCCATCGACCTCGGTGAGCGTCAGCGGGTCGCTGGTCCACAGTTGTTCGTCGTAAGGTACGGTGTCGCTGTGCCCGGCCAGCACCAGGCCGCCCGGGCCGCTGCCACGGCTGGCCAGCAGGTTGAACTTGCCGGGGCTGACCTGCTGGATGTCGCACGTGAAACCCAGGTCGCCCAGCCAGCCGGCCAACAGGTCGATGACCTGGCGGTTGGACTGGTCCAGCGCGGGCTGGGTGCAACTGACCGAAGGCGCGGCGATCAAGGCGGCAAACTGGTCTTTCAGCGTCGGCAACGGCATGCGCATACTCCTCGGAAGCGTTGCCCATCATAGGACTATCCGCTGTCTGGAATAAACCGTTGGCGGCGGACTGCTGTAGACTCTGCGTCAACCACGCCCCCCTTCGAGTCTGTGATGCACAAAGAAACCGAACTGAAGCTCCGCGCCAGCCGCGAGACCCTTGCCGCCCTGCGCGAGCACCCTCTGCTGAAAAAGCGCAACAAGTCCGGCTGGCAGACCCGCGAACTGCTCAACCAGTACTTCGACACCCCCGAGCGTGAGCTGTCCGCCGCCCGTGTCGCCCTGCGCCTGCGCCGCGACGGCGACGCCGTCATCCAGACCCTCAAGTGCCGCGGCACCAGCGTGGCCGGCCTGTCCGAGCGCAACGAGTACGAGTGGAACCTGGACAAGGTCAAGCTCGACCTGAAAAAGCTGGACGCCACCTGCTGGCCCGAGCAACTGGCCAACCTGGACAAGAAAACCATCAAGCCACTGTTCACCACCGACTTCAGCCGTGAATACGCCGAAATCGCCTGGGGCCGTGGCAAGAGCAAAGTCGTGATCGAGGCTGCGTTGGACCAGGGCTTCGTGATCGCCGGCAAGCGCAAGGAAGAAATCTGCGAGCTGGAGCTGGAACTGCGCGAAGGTGATCCGCAAGCCCTGCTGGAACTGGCCGCCGAGCTGGCCGCCAGCCTGCCCCTGATGCCTTGCGACATCAGCAAGGCCGAGCGTGGCTACCGCCTGCTGGAGCCGGACAGCTACGAGCTGGGCCTGCCGCACACCGAGCTGGACGCCGAAATGGCCGTAGACGACGCTTACGCCGCCCTGGCCTGGCAACTGCTGGGCAGCAGCCAGCGCCTGGCCGAGCAATACCTCCACAACGGCCACTGGCGCCTGCTGCAGGACTGGGTCGAGTGCCTGAGCGAGCTGCGCGCCATCACCGCCAGCCTGGGCCAGGCCGCGCCGCGTGCCACTACCCGCGACCTGCGCAGCAGCCTGGACGCCCTGCTGGAAGACTGGCGCCCGCTGGTGCAGGCCGGCAACGATGACGAAGACATTCGCCGCGCCGCGCCCGAGCAGTTCGCCGAAGAGCTGGAAGACGTGCGCTGGGGCCAGTTCTCGCTGGAAACTTCGCGCTGGCTGCTGGCCCGCGCCTGGACCGCCGAGCGCAAGGGCCGTGGCGAGCGTCAGGGCAAGGCGCAACTGGCCAGCTGGCTGGGGCACCTGCTGGGCGAAGAAGGCCGCGCGTTGAAGCTGCCGCTGTACACCCAGCGCCCGGAAGACCTGGCCGAGCAATTGCCACGTATCGAACAGCTGCTGGCCTGGCTGCACCATGCCCGCCAGGTACTCGACGCGCCGCAGATGGACCGCCTGTATGGCGACCTGAAGAAGCTGCATGAGCTGGCGGTACAACCAATCAGCGATGAACAGGCGGAGCAATCGATCACCGCTGAGTTGCTGGAAGCACGTATCGAGCAAGCTCGGGCGGTGGATCAGAGCCGCGGCTGGAAGCATCTGCTCAAGGCTTGATACCGCATCGCCCGCTCCCACAGGTACAGCGCTGGCCTCAAGCTTGGCGCAATACCTGTGGGAGCGGGCGTGCCCGCGAATGCTCTAACGCGACAGTGGCAGGCTAGTGGTGGACTTGATCTCCGATAGCGCCACAATCGAGTTCACTTCCTGGATACCCGGCACGTTCGACAGCTTTTCGAAGAAGAAGCGCTCATAGGCCTCGATGTCCGATGTGACGATCCGCAGCAGAAAGTCCACCGACCCCATCAGCACATAACACTCCAGTACCTCCGGGAACCCGCGGATCGCCTCGGTGAACTCGGTAAAGTTCGAGCGCCCATGGGCATTCAGCTTCACCTCAGCGAAAATCTGCGTGTTAAGGCCGATCTTCTTGCGGTCCAGCAAGGTTACCTGCCCACGAATCACCCCCTCCTCCTTCAACCGCTGAATGCGCCGCCAGCACGGCGATTGCGACAGCCCCACACGCTCGGCGATCTGCGCGCTGGACAGCGAAGCGTCTTCCTGTAGCAGCTCAAGAATGCGACGGTCGTAGGCATCCAGCTCGCTATGCATTGATAATTCTCCAACTAGTCAAATTTCGAATAGATCTATTCGAACAGTCCGCACAACAGCCAAATCATAGCGAAAAAATACCGCCCCGAACGTGCAAGAATTTCTCCCACATTCGCGGAGACCAGCATGAACGCACAGCCCCGTACCGACGCCTGGGCCGCCAGCAACGCCCACAGCACCGTGCACTACCGCCTGCAAGCGGAAGCCGAGCCCGACAGCCTGTGCCGGGTGCTCAACCTGTTTGCCCTGCAGTTCCTGACCCCGCACAGCGTGCAGGTCAGCCAGCAGGACGACTGGCTGAATATCGAAGTGGGCATTGGCGGACTGAGCTGGCACCGGGCCGAGGTGATTGCGCAGAAACTGCGTAACCTGGTGTGTGTGGGTGAAGTAAGCCTGACCAACCAGCAACGGGTGGAACTGGCGGTGGTCTGACAGCCACAGTAAAATCCCGAAACCCTTCAGCTTCGGTGCCCCTCCTCCATCCGTCTAGCCTTGGTCAGGACTTCCTTATCAGGCACGGACGCCAACATGCACACCCCCGACAACCCGGCACTCGACCTCAAGCGCGTGCTCGAAGCCCTGCTCGCCGACCAGCACCTGCACGCCAACGACACCCTGCAAGTCCTGGAATACGCCGCCGCCCACCCGGCCGGCCACCCGCTTGAGCAGATAGCCGCCTGCAGCCTGGAAAACCGCCAACACCCCGGCCAGCTTCTGGACCTGGACCGCCTCTGCCAATGGCTGGCGAACAAGGTCGACCAGCCCTACCTGCGCATCGACCCGATGCAGCTCGACCTGCCCCAGGTCACCGGCCTGATCTCCCCGGCCTTCGCCCAGCGCCACGGCATCCTGATTGTCGCCGCCGACGCATCCGGCATCACCGTCGCCAGCGCCCAGCCATACCAGGATGACTGGCAGGCAGACCTGGCCCGCAGCCTGGGCCGGCCGATCCGCCGCGTGCTGGCCAGCCCGGTGCAGATCCGCCAGTCAGGGCAGTCGTTCCAGCGCCTGGCCCAGTCGGTGAAAGGCGCGCAACACCAGCAGTCGGCCAGCCTGGGCGAGCTCGAACAGCTGCTGGAGCTGGGCAAGCGTCAAACCGAGACCAGCGCGGACGACGCGCACATCGTGCATATCGTCGACTGGCTGCTGCAGTACGCCATCGAGCAACGCGCCAGCGATATCCACCTGGAGCCACGCCGCGAACAGGGCCAACTGCGCTACCGCATCGATGGCCTGCTGCATACCGTTTATACCTTTCCCACCAATGTCACCCTGGCGCTGGTCAGCCGCCTGAAGCACCTGAGCCGCATGGATGTCGCAGAAAAGCGCCGGCCACAGGACGGTCGCCTGCAAAGCCGGCTGCCGGGCGGCGGCGAGGTGGAGCTGCGGCTGTCTACCCTGCCGACCCCGTTCGGCGAAAAACTGGTACTGCGCCTGTTCGACCCGCATCAGCTGCACGAGGGCTTCGACCGCCTCGGCCTGGAAGGGCCGCAACTGGCCCAGTGGCAAAGCCTGTTGCGCCAGCGCCAGGGCATCATCCTGGTCACCGGCCCGACCGGCTCCGGCAAGACCAGCACGCTGTACGCCAGCCTCAAGCTGCTGGCCACGCCACAGGTCAACCTGTGCACCATCGAAGACCCGATCGAACGCCTGGAACCCGCCTTCAACCAGCTGCAGGTGCAGCCCGCGCTGGACCTGGGTTTTGCCAACGGGGTGCGGGCCATGCTGCGCCAGGACCCGGACATCATCATGATCGGCGAAATCCGTGACCGCGAAACTGCCTTGGTGGCAGTGCAGGCGGCATTGACCGGGCACCTGGTGTTGTCGACCCTGCATACCAACGATGCCTGTTCTGCAATCACCCGCCTGCAAGAGCTGGGTGTAGCCGATTACCTGATCAAGGCGACCCTGGTCGGGGTCATGGCTCAGCGCCTGGTGCGTACGGTGTGCTCAGACTGCCAGGCCCATGCATCAGCAACCTGCCGAACCTGCCGTGGCACTGGCTTCCACGGGCGCACAGGGTTGTTCGAACTGCTGCAACCCAGCGAAAACCTGCGCGCCCTGATTGGCCCGAACGCCGACCTGACGCATCTACGGCGCCAGGCGCTGGTCGATGGACTGATTGACCTGCGCCGTTGCGGGGAGGCCAAAGTGGCTTGCGGGCAGACCCGCACAGAGGAAGTGCTGCGCGTCTGCAACTGACGAAAAGTCCTTTGTATTCAAGGAACTTGCCTCACCGGAAAAGATCCAAGGGCGCATCTTCAACCCTCACCCTTCGAGGTGTTTCAACATGCGTCTCAAAACCGCCATCGCCGCCGCTGCCTTGCTTTCTCTGCCTATTGGCTCGGCCATGGCCGATACCTTTTGGCGTAACGTGATGACTTCCGGTGCAACCACGGCATCGAGCTACCTGACCTCGCACGATCACAAGCTGGTAGTAGCCGCACAGGATGATGCCGGCAGCTTCGTGGCCAGCGAAGGCGCCATTCGTGGGCCGTTCCTGGAGGCAGCGTTGAAGCAGGTGCGGGCGGAAAATCCGGAGATGCAGGCTTCTGACATGGAGCTGGCCAATGCCATTCTGGCCAAGAACGCGGTAGCCGAATAACCGCGTCGCCTGCTTCGCGGGC